>VFKD01000634.1 GCA_009885735.1 bacterium | reverse complement strand
TCTCCCACTCGCGAGATGCCCTGCGTTCCCAGGTCCGTCAGTTCCTCGTGGTGGCGGTCCACGTAGATTTGGATGGCATCGGTGAGCTCATCCATCTCATCGATTGTGAAGAGTTGATCGATGACGAAGTATCCGAGTGTGTCGAACGCTTCATTCTGCTCGCGGGTAATCCTCATTGCGCAGTCTTTCCAATCCGCCTCTGTACGGCATCCAGCACAGCTCCGAGCAGAATGATGCCCGCCTGGATGAGCTTCTTGTAGCTCGGCTCGTTGATGTTGATGAGCGGCAGGCCGTAGAAGATCAGGGCAAGCAGGAGCGCTCCCAAGGCAGTACCGGAGATGCTTCCCCGTCCGCCAGTGAGGCTGGTGCCGCCTATCACTACTATGGCGATTGCATTCAACTCGAGATTGTCACTCAGCGCCACCTTGGGGTCGGCAGTTCGATTGATGCCGATTTGCATGAGCGCCGCAGTCCATCCGCAGAGCCCAGAGATAAGGTAAGCGCAGAGCTCGATGCGAGGCACGCGAATCCCGCTTAGACGCGACGCCTCGCGGTTCGAACCGATTGCGAATATCTGACGTCCGAAACGTGTCTTTGCCAGCACGATCGAGGCTGCGATGTAGGCTGCAATCACTACGAGCGACATCACCGGAAAGTCCTCGCCAAAGAGGCCGAAGGTGGCTCCTCCCAGCCAAAGCATTGCATCCGGCAGATCACTGATGGACTGGTTTTGGCTGATGATGAGAGTCAGCCCATAGGCCCCCACCATGGCTGCGAGCGAGACGATGAACGCGGGTATCCGAGCAAACGCCACTGCAGCTCCGACGAACCCGCTAACCAATAGGGACGCGCCTGCTCCCGCCCCGATGGCCAACATCGGCGATAGGGTAGGGTGGTCCCGCATGAGACCTGCCATCACGAACATCAGGAGCATCATAACGAAGCCGACAGAGAGGTCGATGCCACCGGTGAGAATAATGAACGTCATGCCCAGAGCGAGCATTGCCATCGGGCTGTAGTACTTGAAAATGGACGCGGCCGTGCCAGGGGTGAGGAACAGCGGCTGGCGCGAGGCAAGGAAACCGGCTAGGACAAGAATGATCACTGCGAGGCATATCTGCGGCAGGCGAGCGCGCGCTGCGTTCTTCATCCGGATAGACTAGCCTCCCAAGGATACAATCAAACGGTTGGCCCGAAACCATTAGGCTCCGGGCCAACGCAGTTCGAGATTACTTTGCGCCGCGCAGCATGTCCGACCAGAGCTTGCCCGCCATCTCGTCGGCCTCCTTCTTCGTCACCAGGTGGTATCGAATGGGAATGTAGGGCTTCTCAGGAGTCTTGCCGTCCAGAACACTCTTTACCTGCCTCACCGTCTCCTGGCCCATCTCGATGGGCTCTTGCGAGACCGTGCCCTCAATGTCTCCCTTGCGGATGGCTTCAATGGCCGGCTTGTTGCCGTCCATCCCCACAATGAGGATTCGCTTCGGATCGGTTGGTGCGCCTCTGCCCTTCTTAACGTCCAAGACCGCGTTCAGAGTGCCAATCGCGTTATCGTCGTTGTGGCACAGCACCAACTCAATGTCAGGATTGATCGTGAGTGCCGGAGCCATCACC
>VFKD01000122.1 GCA_009885735.1 bacterium | reverse complement strand
GAGAAGTTTGCGGACTCGCGGAGACGTACCAGCCAGAGTGATGGGATTCCTCGTCTTCATCCTGGGCGTGGGAATCATTCTCGAGGTTGTGTGGCTGGCCTATCGCCTCTGGGTCGACCCAAACCTGGGCTTGGGGCCTGTGCTCTCGTCGAAGGATGCCGTCCTGGCGGACATCGGCGTGGCGTTCGGCAAGCTGCTCATTCGCATCGCCCTGCTCTTCGTGGGGAGCATCTCCGGCTCTCTCATCGCGAACAAAGGGGTGAATCTCTATTTCACGGGCCTGCAGATTGGGCGCGCTCCGGCCGCACCAGTCGACCTGGACCTAACTCAGCAAATTCCACGTAAGCACAGCTAGGCCTCGTGCTTTGGGGGGCGCAGCATTAGCCGAGTAATCTGCTCTCGAAGGTCTCCGCCGTTCTCCAGCGCCTCGCGAATAGCCTCGGCGAGCGGCATCTCCACTCCGGTCTTGCGGGCGAGTTTGCAGATTGCCGTCGCGGTGGGCACGCCTTCGGCCACCTGCCCAAGCTCCTTCAACACGTCGCCTAGCGGACGCCCCTGACCCATCCCCACTCCAACGCGGTAGTTACGAGAGAGACGACTCCCACCCGTCGCTATCAGGTCCCCGACTCCGGCGAGCCCAAGGAAGGTGCTCGCGTGGGCGCCGAGCGCGGTTCCCAGCCGAGTGATCTCCGCCAGGCCCCGCGTCATCAGAGCGGCTCTGCTGTTGTCGCCATATCCCAGCCCTTCGCACACCCCTGCGCCGATGGCGATGACGTTCTTCATCGCGCCTGCCAGCTCAACGCCGATGAGATCCGTGCTGGTGTAGACCCGGAACGTGGGGCCCATGAAGAGCGCCTGGCACTTGGCTGCCGCGGAGGCGTCTGAAGCGGCTGCCACGCTCGCCGTGGGCATATCCTTGGCAACCTCGGGAGCGAGGTTCGGCCCGGAGAGTGCGGCCACTCCCTTGCCGTCGGATCGTCCGCAAGCCTGGGCGATGATCTCTGTCATCCGCTCGCCCGTTTGCGCGTCCAGCCCCTTTGCCGCGCTCACCAGGAGCGTCCTGCGGCCTATAGGCAGCGCGGCAAACGCGCAAACCTCCCGCATCCCTGCGGACGAGACGGCAAACACAACAGCCTCCGCACCGGCTATGGCGCAGCCCATGTCGTCCGTGGCAGAGACCGAGCTTGGCAGAGCCGTAGACGGCAGGTAGCGCGAGTTGACATGCTCCTCGTTGATCGACGAGGCTAGCGCCGGATTACGAGCCCAGAGCACGACCTCATGGGAGGCGCCGAGCAGTCTCGCAAGAGCGGTTCCCCAGCTTCCGGCTCCAAGCACTGCGACTCGCGTCACACGAGTTCATCCTCGTAGCCATAGGTTCGCGAGTGGGCATCTTCCAGGTAGCGAGCAAGCAGGCTGATGGCGGCTTCGATGTCCGCAACAGCGGCAGTCTCGTTGACGCTGTGGACGTAGCGTGTCGGTACCGAGAGAGTGAAGCTGGGCACGCCGCCGCGGGAGCGCTGAATGCCTCCAGCATCCGTTCCGCCCCGAGGAAGAATCTCGAGCTGATAGGGAATAGAGTGCTTCTCCGCGACGTCACGGAAGTGCCGAACCAGCTTCGGGTTGCAAAGCAGCGAGCTGTCCATGATCTTAATGGCGGCACCCTTGCCAAGGTGAGTAATCGCCTCGTGCTCGACCTGACCAGGAAAGTCGTTCGCCAGCGTGATGTCCAGAGCTATCCCAATGTCCGGCTTCAGGTTGTACGCCGCCGTCTGCGCGCCACGAAGCCCAACCTCCTCCTGAGTTGTGGCCACCGCAAGAATCTCGCACTGGTGGGCGCCTAGAACTCGAAGCGCCTCCAGCATCACGAAGACGCTGAGGCGATTGTCGAGTGTCTTGCTGACCACGTGGTTGCCTATCTGCTCTGCGGTGCGGGCCATCGTCACCATGTCACCCAGCTCAACCAGCTTGCGCACCTCGTCCGCCGGAAGCCCAAGGTCCACAAAGAACTCGCTGATCTTGGGCGGCTTGTTCGCTTCGTCTCCGCTAAGCAGATGGATCGGCTTCGCACCCGGCATCAGCGTGCCAAGGAGTGTTGTCCCTGCGAAGCCGTGAACCCACACCCTCTGAGCCACCATGCACCGGGGGTCCCAGCCGCCCACAGGCTGCAGGCGAACGAAGCCCTTGTCGTCGATATGCTTCACCAGGAACCCGATCTCGTCGAGATGCGCAGCAATCATCACGCGCGGGCCGCCAGTGCCTGCCTTGGTCCCAATCAGGTTGCCCATTGCGTCCACGGTCACGCTGTCCACGAG
>VFKD01000421.1 GCA_009885735.1 bacterium | reverse complement strand
GCCGCAGATGGGACCTGTCTCCACGGGGCTGGGCGACATCTACCAGTATGCCGTAGAGAGCGACATTCGTTCTCCAATGGAACTGCGCACACTGCAAGACTGGACCATCCGGCCGCAGCTTCGGACTGTACAGGGTGTTGCAGAGGCGAACACCTCCGGAGGAGCGGAGAAGCAGTACAACGTGGAGATCGACCCGCGACGAATGCTGTCGCGAGGCGTTACATTGCGCCAGGTGATCGAGGCAGTGGAGAACAACAACGCGAACGTAGGAGGCGGCTTCATCGAGCGAAACGGCGAGCAGACCCTTGTGCGCAGTGTTGGGCTCGCGCTCTCGCTCGACGACATACGAAGCATCGTCGTCGACGCCGAGCACGGAACGCCTATCTACGTGAAGGATGTGGCCGACGTGCAGCTAGGTACGCCTCTCCGCACTGGGCTAAGCACGAAGGACGGCAAGGAGGCGGTCGTCGGCATCGCCATGATGCTCAAGGGCGCAAACGGGCGGACGGTGGCGCAGGCTGTTGACAAGCGTCTCAATGAGATTAAGGAGCAGCTTCCAAAGGACGTGAAGGTCACCACCGTCTACAATCGGTCGGAACTGGTGAACGAGACGGTGCATACGGTTCAAAAGAGCCTCCTGGAGGGCGGCCTCCTCGTCATCGCCGTGTTGGTGCTCCTCCTGGGCAACATCCGCGGGGCGCTCATAGTCGCCCTGGCCATTCCGCTCTC
This sequence comes from bacterium, assembly GCA_009885735.1. Classification (GTDB taxonomy): domain Bacteria; phylum Armatimonadota; class Chthonomonadetes; order Chthonomonadales; family CAJBBX01; genus VFKD01. The sequence goes on along the minus strand of VFKD01000421.1, from coordinate 945 downwards.
CATGCTCTTCGCGATCACTGGAATGAACTACTTCGGGATCTCGGGCAACTTGATGAGTCTGGGCGCCATCGACTTCGGCCTGATCGTGGACGGCGCGGTCGTGATGGTGGAGAACGCCGTTCGGCGGCTTGCCGAGCACCGCGAGCATCAGGGACGCGACCTGAGTCGCGAGGAAGTCCGCCACCTGGTGTGGGAAGCCGCGAAGGAGGTCGCCAAGCCCGTAACCTTCGCAGTCTCCATCATTACAGTGGTCTATCTGCCTATCCTGGCCCTAGAGGGAGTAGAGGGCAAGATGTTCAAGCCGATGGCCTACACAGTCGTGTTTGCCCTCATCGGCGCGCTGATCCTCACGATGACGCTGATACCCGCACTCTGCAGCATGTGGCTGTCTGGGAAGACGCGCGAAGGCCGCAACATCTTCATGGAGGCGGTTCATCGCGTCTATCGGCCGGCCCTCGACTTCGGCTTAAGGAGCAGGTGGATCGTCACGGGAGGAGCGGTCGCATTGCTGGTCTTTTCGGCGCTGCTCTTCCCGCGACTCGGCTCGGAGTTCATTCCACAGCTCGACGAAGGCTCGATAGTCATTCAACCGATTCGCATCCGAACGGCCGGAGAGACGGAGACAGTTCGCCTGGTGACTGCTATGGAGGTAGCCCTGAAGACATTCCCGGAGGTTATCACGGTATTCTCGAGGAGCGGCACGCCGGAGGTCGCCACCGACCCGATGCCGATGAGCCTGACAGACAGCTTCGTGATGCTCAAGCCGAGGAGCCAATGGCGCCCTGGCCTCACGAAACCCAAGCTGGTGGATGAGATGCAATCGAAGCTGAACGCGGAGGTTCCGGGCCAAGGCTATGCGTTCAGCCAGCCCATTCAGCTTCGCTTCGCGGAGATGGTGGCGGGCGTCAAGGCGGACATCGGCATAAAGGTGTTCGGCGAAGACCT
>VFKD01000505.1 GCA_009885735.1 bacterium | reverse complement strand
CCATCTCCGGGTTGATGCCGATGGAATATCGGTCGGCTATCAGAACGGCGCCCGACGACGTGCCCGGAGGTTCAAGCTGGTGGCGCAGCGAAGAAAGCGCGGTGCTCAGATTGTTGCGGGCGGAGTCGGGCCAAAACATCTCCAGCAGCACCTCGCGGGAGTGCATCTGATGCCGGTGAAAGGAAAGGAAGGCCAGGAGCCCGCCTACTTTCTGATACTTGAAGCGGGTGATGACCCGCTCTCCACACTGGGCACGCAAACTGCCCAGCAGAGTAATGCGCCAGGGTTCGGCCATGAGTTTAGGTGCCTCCCGAGGATCGGCTACAGATTCACCGCAATGTTAACGCTGTCCACTTTGGCAAATCCGTTCGCCCTGAGCGCGCTTCAGCCGTATCGAAGCGCAGTCGAAGGGTGCGATACTGGCCGCGTACCTGGACAGCATCGACCGAAACGTGACCCTGAAGTTCGACATCGGCGGCTATGTCTCCGCGCCTATGGTAGCAGTGAACGGTGCCCAAAGTGTGAAATCGAGCAGGACATTGAGCCTCACCCAACCCACCCGCACGTCCTGAGCCCTCGACAGCATGCCCCTAGCGGGAACGAAGGGCCTTTCCGCTCGTGTCTCGCTAGGGAGAGGGCTTAACGGCCGTGCTCCCCTCTCCTCGGCCGTTATGAGGAGAGGGGTGGGGGTGAGGTGCCCTTGACGTTGCCGTTCTCCTTGTCTCTGCGCCTCTGTGGTTCAGCCGTTCCGGCGCCGGGGAGGCCGCACATCATGACCAGATCGGGCATTCGTTCTCACAATCTGTGTGACCGCGTCCGATCAGGCGGGCCAGAATCGAGCAAAGGGCAGGCCATGCGGCCCGCCCCTTGCGTCGAATCAGACTTACTGGAGATTACCTGCTCCAGCTTCAGCGTTGGCAGTTCAGCCTGAACTCCTCTACGGATTCGGGTTCAGGCGAAATGCACGCGTCACGCCCGACTTCTCGCCGCTGCAAGCGATGTATCCCGTGTCGCTGACGCATCGCGCCTGCACCAGGACCCAGGGCTTCTTGCCGAGGTTGAGGGTCACGCTGTTCAGGTCTTGGATCGCGCCGCCGCCGACCGTCCACCGAAACGCTCGGTTCGACACACTTCTGCCAGGCTGTGAGTACTGGGAGTTCCCCACCACCTTCGCAGGGCTCGCATTGTTGATGCTGTAGCCCTGAGCAAGGCCATAGAAGCTGCCTAAGTCGGTGATGACGCCCGCCGCGCTGCGAAAGGCCGCATGCGAGTTTCCCAGGTAGCCCACCACTGCACCTGCATCGTTGATAGAGAAGGCCCGAATCATGGGTAACAGGTTGGTCAGCGATGGATAGAGGACCGCGCCTGCTGCGCTGGCCGGCCAGCAAGACAATTGCGGCGTGGGAAGGTCGTTGATTCCGTCCGGCCTAAGGGAACCCAGGTCGGTAAGTAAACCGGTATTCATGTCAAGCAGATAGCCGTGCGTTGTGCCGCCGCGGGTGCCGATTCCTATCACTCTGCGGCTGTCGTTGATGTCCCAAGCGTTCGTGAGCACCCAGTCCGCGGGGTTCCCGTTGTCCGTGGAGGTTACGACAGTATTCAGATCGACCAGCGCTGCGGGAGACGAGCTACTGCAGTAGATGGCGCGATTTGCGCCGGATGCCAGGCTTGCGGACCCAACGATGTCACCGCCATTATTGATTTCCGAAGCGTAAGAGCCGGTGCCTCCCAGCGTACCGATATCCACAATGGCGCCCGACCCAGACCAGTAGAACCCGTGCTGCTGGCCGTTTGCAAGGCTGGAGATTCCCACCATCTGCCCGGCGTCATTCACGCCGTTCGCCTGGGACATGGTACCGCCCAGCGTGCCGAGGTCTGTGTATGAATACGAGGTCTGAGCGCCGGCTATGCTCGCCAGCCCCATCAGCAAAGCGGCCGCAAACGTCTGGCTTCTTCGTCTAAACATGATGCGTTCTCCTAATTGAAAGTTCGGATTGAGGACCAGACACTAGTCCATGGCTCGCAGAATTCCGTTCTCGGCAGAATAGCGGAACCGGTGTCCCATAGATCTAAGTGACTAGATCCGCACTACTATACGGTCCTACTTCTTGAGTCCAACCTGGACGATATGATCCTGCCCGTCACCGAGGTCAATCCGCAGCCACCAAGTCCCCTGCGCTAGGTCCTTCGTGCTGAGGTTGAAGATGTACTGCTGCGTCGACGGGTCGTAGCGGAAGGTGTTGCCGGAGTCGCCTGAGCCGTTTGAGACCGCCTCGTTGGTGGAGACTGGGTTTACCGAGCTCGACTGAGAGAGGTACAGCTTGGCATTCAGGTTTGAGATGCCTGCATCTACTCCCAGCAGTTTGAATTTGACGGGGATGGTACTTCCGCGCTTGAATACAGAGGACCCGTCCGAATTGATGGGCTGAAGCACGCCGGACCAGGAGTAGGCTAGCCTCTTGACAATGGCGAATGGCGAGAAGGTGTTGGTCACGCCATACACTTTGTGGTTCACATCGTCGAAGCCCGTCGTAATGTTCACCCACGCTCCGCCCTCGAAGTGCATGATCACAGGCTCTGGAAGTTCGGGATGCTCCACAGACTTGAACACTGTCCCATCGTACGCAAATCCAAGAGTCACTGGCCCGGTAATCTCCGCGGTAGTGTCGATGTTGAAGAACGTCAGAAAGCCGCCGGACGCCGCCGGAGCCTGGAAGTTTTCCGGTAACGGTGTGTTTTGGTCGACGAGCGGAGTGACGGTCGTCTGCCCGGTGGTAGCGATAGTCGAGAATGTCAGCGTTACCGATTGGGTCGGAGAGACGGAAACATTGGTCCCGGCATTTGACCTCCCCGAATTGAATAGCAACTGCGTTCCGAGGACTTCGGGTGGGTCCAGTTGAATCAACGCACCAAGGAATTCGCCGGTGTATGCATCAAATTTGAGTGTGCCATACTCTCCTCCTCCACCACCGCCGTTCGCGTACATAGTGGTCGGGCTGAAAGCCAGCGCGTTATTAAGGAAAAAACTGGACCCGGTTTGGAACCCGAGATCAAGACCAGTGGCTCCGTCAACTCGCCCTATTGCACCATCATAGCCCGTTATGTACAGGTCACCGTCAGGACCAAAGGCAATCCTTTCTGCACCACTTGGAGCCGAGCTGAAGTAGGATACGGCCTGGGTATTCGGATTATAGCGCAGTATCGTGCCGAAATTACTGCAAATGTAGAGCATACCGTCTCCGCCAAATAATAAGTCACTTACGTAAGGGTTCCAGGGAGTGACCGGAAGCGCACCCAACGGTGCTCCTGTCACAGCGTTGAACCGAAAGACGTTAAATCTGGCAGCCACATACAATATCCCGTCTGGGCCGAAGGCCATCGCTGTGGGATCATATCCCGCAAACGCTCCAGGCCAGTCGACAAGATTCCCCAGATAGAATCCCGTTGAGCCATCGAACCTAGCGATTATCCCATCGTAATAGGAGACGTATAGGTTGCCGTCCGGCCCAAACGCCAGGCCGCCGACAAGTTCGTTTGTAACAACTGGCCCGCCAACCCTGAATTCCCCATATGGAGTTCCAGTCGTCGCGTCATAGCGCAAGACACCATTTGGCAATACACCCGGTGACAAAATGAATAGCTCGCCCTGGGCGTGGGCCGATGGGACGGCTGCCACCAGGACAATGGCGAGTGCGAACGCGGTCAGTACTCCTCGCATCATGCTGTGCTTCATAAGACTCCGACCTCCTTGAGGAAATGAAGTGGATCGTCACACACACCCTTACGCACCAGACTCGGATGGTGGTCCAGTCGGCGGCGATTGACAGGCGGGGTCTTGTTCGCTCGAACGACACATTACCTCGGCTGCCATGGACGCTGGGTGACGATCCTCCCGTACTTGCAGGATATCAGGCCACAATGACCAAAGTCTGAAAGGAATCCGAGCGATAGAGGTGTTGCGCGAGAGTGTTCGCGCCAGTTGCTGCTTAGAGAGGTTCTTCCTCCAGCGCGAGGGCAACCGCCTGCTCCCAGGTCATCGCGCGACCGGCTTCCCAAGCTGCGGAGAATGCTGCGTCTCCGAGCGTGCTGCGTAATGCTTCTGGATCAGCCGCGATGGGAGGATGTTGTAGAGCGAATGACCCCAGCAATTCCGATGCCGCGCCGAGCGACCGCGTTGCCAGTTCGTTTGCTCCATCTCTTGCTTGAAGTGCCGCCAAGCAGGTGAGGGCCTGAGCTATCTCTCTTCGGTCACCGAGCGCTCCAGCAATTGTAAGCGCCTCGCGATAGAGCATTCGGGCCAAGTGATTGTTGCCGTCCTCTGCGTCCCATCCTCCCAGTACGTAGCGCGTCCATATCTGGATCCGAGGGCTGTTCCGAGCCAAGGATTGGCTCTTCAGGATCATCACTCGCGCAGTCACCCTGTCACCTAATCCGTTCACGGCAACGCCAAGATTGAGATATATCTCCCCTGCCTTCCGACCTTGCAAGTACACCCTGTCAATCTCAAGGGCTTCCTCATAGAGCGGTCGAGCCGACGCAAAGTCGCCAGGATCCGTGTAGGTATTGCCGAGTTCGATCAGCGTCGCGGCAGTCCCTTCGGGATCTCCGACCGCCTGCCAGATTCTCAACGACTCGTGGTGAAATCGGAGCGCCTGCGTGAAGTCGCGGCGATTCTTCGCGAAGAAGCCACACCAATAGAGCGCCTCGGCTCGCAGAGGCGTCTCGCTGACGGTTGTGGCCAAAGCGTCAACAAGTGACCGTAGCCCTTCCCAGTAGCGGCCGCTCTGTCGCCAGAAGGGCCGACACGCCATCGCAAAGTCAAGGAGCCATTCCGCTCCTGGGCCATCCTGCCCTCGCTGCAGCACGACTCGGAGGTTGTCGTAATCAGCCTCCATTCGATCTGCCCATTCTCGCATCGGCGACAGGGCCGCACGCAGCTCGCTCGCGGCGGTTCCGGCTTTCATGTCTATTCTCTCAATGCTCAATGCGTGGATGTCTGGAGGCTTCTTGTCTGCGAGCTTGAGAAAGAAATCCGTATGCCGCTCGCGAACTCGCTCAACGTCCTCGCTCGACAACTGCTCATGCGCAAACTCTCTCAGCGTCTCCAGCATGCGGAAGCCGATGCTCTCCCCGCTCTCCTCGGGTAGAACCATCGAGCAGTCCTTCAAGTACTCCAGGTAGTCCAGCGCCAACGGCTCCTCGCACACAGCCTCCGCAGCTTCGAGCGTCCAGCCTCCCCTAAACACAGAGAGCTTCGAAAAGAATCGCTGCAGCTCCGGCGACAACAGCTTGTAGCTCCAGTCCACCGCGGCCCGCATGGTTCGCTGCCGCTCTGCAACCCCTCGCCTGCGGCTCACCAGGAACTCGAACCGATTGCCAAGCTGAACCAGCATCTGGGCGGGAGTCAGCACCAAGGCTCGAGCCGCCGCGAGCTCAATGGCGAGAGGGATTCCCTCCAGCCGGTCGCATATCTCCGCCACGGCAGGCGCATTGCCGCTCGAAATCCGAAAGTCCGGTTTGGCTGCCTGCGCCCTGTCCACGAAGAGCTGCACGCTGGCGAACTGGCCGAGGCGCTCCGGCGTGTCGGCGCCGTTTGGAGTGGGCAAGGGCGACACGCCGAACTCAATCTCGGCAGGCAGGTTAAGGGTTTGCCGGGAGGTCACCATGCTCTGGAGGGATGGAACACGATCCATCAGCCGTTGCAGCAGTTCTGCGCCTCCCGATGCGAGGTGCTCGAAATTGTCGAGGAGCAGCAGGCAAGGTTGGGCGCTGAGCGCCGTCACGACCTGGTCAACAGGCTCCTTGGTTCCCTGCAGCGGAACTCCCATGGCCTGCAGGATGGCTGCATAGATCTGGCTGGGCTCCGAGAGGTCGGCAAGCGGCACAAACCAGATGCTGCCCGTGTACGCCTCGGAATAGCGACCTGCGGCCTCGATGCAGAGCCGAGTTTTGCCCGTGCCGCCGGAGCCCGTGAGCGTGAGCAGGCGGGTTTGGGGAGAGGAGAGAACCTCAACGATGGCGGCAATCTCGGCCTCCCTGCCAAAGAACCGGGTGAACTGAACCGGTGGAATCGATCCCTGCGCCCGCGCGGCGTTCAGAGGCAGGGTCGCCCTGGCCGCCGATTCCGGGTACTCCACCTCATACAGCCGCTCGGGGGCTGCAACGTCGGGAAGGCGGTAGACGCCTAGATCCACCAGCTTCACCGTGTCCGGCAGGCTTCCCCGTGCCAGCTCGGCGGCAGCGCTGGAGACCAGTATCTGCCCCGCATGGCCGGCTGTGAGCACTCTCGACGCTCGATGCATCGCCGAGCCTCGATACTCGCCCTCCACAAGCTCCACATCGCCCGTGTGGACCGCCATCCGCACCTGCGGCGGGCCGGTATCGTCTGATACGTCCTGCTCCAAGAGAGCCTGTTGGCCCGCCACTGCGCACTCTATCGCCCGCTGCGCGGTCGGAAACGCTGCCACGAAGGCTCCGTCCGTCTCCTTGATCAGTTGTCCTGCAAACGCGACAAGGTGCTTGCGCAAGAGTGCCTGGTGGTCGGCCAACTCCGTGCTGTGGCTGCGCCCCAACTGCCGAGGCAAGACTTCAACATCCGCCAGCAGAAACGTCAGCGTGGCGGGCTGCCCCGCTGAGGAGGCAAGAACCCCGCCGGAGGACCAGCGAGGCGCCGGACTCATCACGGTCGCGGAAAGCGCTGGAGCCGTCAGTCCCGTCTCCTTCTCGATGTGCCGTGCAAGGGCTCGCAGCGGAGCCGAAGGCTCGTCTCCAAGCTCCTCGTCCAGCAGCCGCTCCAGCTCCTTGTACTGACGCAGGGCTGCGCCGGGCTGCCCTGCCGCCAGAAGCAGCCTCATCAGGTTCTGGTGCGCCTCTTCGCGCAGCGGCTCCACGCTCACGGCCAGTCGGCCATAGCGAAGTGCGGACGACAGGTCGCCCTGCTGCTCTAGGTCACGGACGAGAGCCAGGACAGTGTCGAAGTAGAGGCCGGAAAGCCGAACCTGTTCCGGAGATATCCAATCCTCGTAAAAGCCTGGAAGGAGATGGCCTTGATACAGCGCGACGGCATGCTCCAGATGCTGCCGCCTCTCGGTCGAACTGGAGGTCCTGTCGGCCTCATTGACACAGGCCTCCAGCAGCGCGACATCGGTAACGACCATCTCCGGGTTAATGCCGATGGAGTAGCGGTCTGCACGAAGAACTGCGCCCGAAGGCGTACCCGGAGGCTCAAACTGATGCCGCAGGGACGAGAGAGCGGCGCTGAGGCTGTTGCGTGCCGCTTCGGGGCTGCCGTCCGGCCAAAACATCTCCACCAGCACCTCTCGGGAGTGCATCTGATGCCGGTGAAAGGAAAGGAAGGCCAGGAGCCCGCCTACTTTCTGATACTTGAAACGGGTTATGACCCGCTCTCCACACTGGGCACGCAAACTGCCCAGCAGGGTAATGCGCCAGGGTTCGGCCATACGTTTAGGTGCCTCCCGCGATCCGTCCACAATTGTAACCATCGAGACTCAGGTGTTCGACATTTGCACCAAAGTCTCCGCATTCATGTTAGCGGCATACCGTGACCAAAGTCTGAAAGCGCAGGATTCTCACGTGATAAGAGACAACCCAGACCAAAGACACAGAGCCAGACATCGAACCATTCCTCGCGGAGACTCTCAGCCAACCTCAAGACTGTTCACCTAGCCAAATCCGTTCGTCCTGAGCGCGCCTCAGCCGTATCGAGGCGCAGTCGAAGGATGCGGTTCAAGTCCTATGTGTGCAGTATTGGAGCGAAACAAATCGATGGACATCTCGGTCGTCATCGCCAGCTATAACCATGCACCCTACCTGGCCGCCTGCATTCGGAGCGCTCTGGAGCAGACTCACGCGCCCGCGGAAGTGATCGTCATCGACGACGGCAGCACGGACGGCTCGCGCGAAGTGATCGAAGGGTTCGGAGCCGCTGTTCGTCCCGTCTTCCAGGAGAATGCAGGCACATACGCCACCCTGAACCGCGGGATCGAGCTCGCCCAGTGCGACTGGGTCGCCATCCATAATTCCGATGACCTATGGCGAGTGGACAAACTCGCATCACAGGCGAAGATCGCAGAGAATGACCCTCGCGTTGGCCTCGTGCATACCGGAGTGGAGTACATTGATGCTCAGGGCGACATCCTCCAGAATGTGGAAGGGGCCGACCTCCGACCGTTCCGCGCGGAGGTGAGCTACGAGGCTCTGCCTGTGGTGCTGCGCACTAACCCGGTCGTGATCTCCTCAGTCCTGCTCTCCAAAGCGATTTGGAGCGCATGCGGCAAGTTTGACGAACAGTACCTGGGAATGGGAGACTGGGAGTTCTGCATTCGCGCTGCGCAGCACGCACGATTCGGATTCGTGGACCAGCCGCTTACGCTGGTCAGGAAGCACTCGTCGAGCGCGGGCATGGACCCAAGTCGCCTGCCATCGGACTGGGGCGGTCGCGACTGGCAGCGCATGCTCATGAACACAATGCCGGACGCCGGCGCCGGCCTCTTCAAGCAGGCACGAGAAGGCCGCGTCAACAGAAATCAGGCAGCAATTGCACTCGCCAGCCTCGCGACACTTCAAACGCGCGAAGGGCTCCTCGTGGCCGCCCGCACCTCGCTCCGAATGGCAATGCGCCTCTCTCCGCTGCGCGCAAAGACGTACGCCAGGTACCTAATGACGCTCAAGCGCTCGATTCGCCACTGACAATGGGACATCAATGCACAGGATTCCGACCTTATCGTGATCATCCTGTCAATCGATGATGTTTGCCCTTGCCCTTCTTCGCAACCTCGCGCCTTCGCGTGAGAATGCCCTTGCCCTTCTCCGCGCCTCCGCGTGAAACTACCGCCCTGCCCTCGCTTCCCAGCTCAGCACATCCCCCTCGATATCGTGCTCAATTCCCAAACAGTCCATCATGTAGAGCGCCTGCGCGCGGTGGTGCATGCTGTGGGTGATGAGGTGGGCAATCGCTCCACCGAACGTTTTCTGCTTCGGGGGATTATCCAGCGTGTCGGTCCAGAGGTCATCCATCTGCCCAGCGTCCCGAACCGCAATCGCCTTCGCCGCGAATTCGGGAGCAACCACGTCCAGCCGCGCGATGAGGCCGCGAACGGACCGTGCCTCTTGGTCATTCATCTGCAGCGTGCGCTGCGCCTGCTCGCAGATGAGGTCGGTCCACGCCTCCATGTTGGCAACAATATGGATAAACGTTCGCCTCAGCGTCTGCTGGCCAATGTCGAATTCTCGGTCGAGCACCTCGTCCCGCAGGTCTATGCACGCCACGAGCATCTGGCGCGTGGTCCAGGCGTCATGCCCCAGCAGTCAGTCGAGAATGTCCATATGTAGAGGCCGTCGCCTACGTTCTAGGCGGCGAAACAGGGTGTGAGCCTAACTAATCGGCTCCGAGTGTCATTGCACATAGATGACAACTGCTTTGCTGACTACCTGACTCCGAAATGAAGAGTGAAGCATTCCAGGAGTGTTGAGATCCACTTCTCGGTCTAGAAGTGGTGCCGAAAACGGCGTTTTCAGGCTTGCTAGGCAAGTCGGCATCAAGCCAAACATATACGTGAGATAATCTCGTTTCTCCTTCTTACACAGGCCAATAAT
>VFKD01000477.1 GCA_009885735.1 bacterium | reverse complement strand
TTCGTGGACCTTGGCGGCATCGACGGCCTGCTTCACATCTCCGAGATGTCTTGGACCCGCATCAATCATCCCCAGGAAGTGCTGAAGGAAGGCGACGAGATCGACGTTGTAATCCTCAAAATAGATCTTGATGCTGGTCGCGTGAGTCTTGGCCGCAGGCAGATTCTCCCGGATCCTTGGAGCGATATCGACACGCTCTATCAAACGGGCGACATCATTCTTGGAACGGTGAGCCGCCTCGTTCCGTTCGGCGCCTTCGTTCAGGTGGAGGGCGGGATAGAGGGTATCATTCCAAACGCCGAGATGGGCTCTCGCCGCGGAGGCCGCGCCGAGACGTTGAAGCCCGGACAGCAGGTAGAGGTGAAGATTCTGGACCTTCGCTCGGATGAGCGCAAGATGACGCTCTCGCTCCGGCAGGCCATCCAGGAGGAAGAGACGCGCCAGGAGCGCAAGGTTGTGGAGGATTACCAGGCTCTGCCGGAGCGTCAGGAACCGCAGTACAGCCCGATGCGCGATGCCATGCGAGCGAAGGGCCTAGTGGTCGACGAACCGGAGGAGTAGCGTCCTGCAAGATGCACTCACGATAGTCCGTTCGCCCTGAGCGCTCGTCAGCCTCATCGACGAGCAGTCGAAGGGCACGCAGATTGCGCGAGCGTCCGTCGACAGCGGCTCGATACGGCTGAGCCGCGCTCAGGATGAGCGGGTTGGCAGGCTCAGGATGAGCGGAATTGCTGCGCTCAGGACAAGCGGATTTGGACAGATCAAGCACGATTTGGTATTTGTGATGCATCGGGCCAGGTTTCTCCATTGCGTAGGCTGCTATGAGAATAGGCATCACCGGCGGCATTGCGTCGGGCAAGAGCACGGTAGCCCGACTTCTGGCCGAACGAGGCGCCCTGGTGTTCAGCGCGGACGAGGCCGCTCGGGCGGTAGTTGCGCCGGGCTCGGATGCATTAGCGAAAGTTGTAGAGCTGTTGGGCTCCAGCGTAGTCCAGGCCGATGGCGCTCTTGATCGAGCCGAGACGGGCCGCATCGTTTTCGCGGATGACAGGAAGAGGCGTGGTCTTGAGAGAATCGTCCATCCTGCCGTACTTAAGCTGCTGAAAGCTCAGGTAGAGGCTGCGGAGGTGGACCTGCGAGGTTCCTGGCTGGTGGCAGTCGAAGCGCCGTTGCTCTATGAAGCCGGCATGAAGAGTTGGTTCGATGCGGTAATCGTGGTAACTTGCTCCGCCCGAGAGCAGGTTAATAGGCTGATGACGAGGAATGGGCTCTCTGCGCCCGAGGCAGCGCGCCGTGTGGTCGCTCAAATGCCGCTGGATCAGAAGGCGGCTATGGCGGACTTTGTGGTCGCGAACGATGGCAGCGAGGCTGATCTTGCAGTTGCGGTGAATAACCTTTGGAAGGGGCTCCTGGCGCTGAATGCCGGGAGCACAAACCAGGCCTGAAAAAAAGTTGCTTGCACATTTGCTGGGCGTATGCTATATTGGTCCCTGGCGGGGCGACCTCCCTTCGAGGCGCCATCTGCCCGGCTGCTACTCTTGGCTCTCCCCCCACCCAGAAGCGTGCACTCTATGGAGGTACGACCCGTCTTGAAAAGAGTGAGTCTACTACACGCCTGTCTGCTCAGCGCGGTATCTCTGTCGCTGCTTGCCGGTACCTCCGCGCCCACGGCTGCGCAGGGGACTGGCGCGACACGGGTTGCGCCTATCGGTCAGCGGTCGAAGCCATATCTTGGGGGCGCGCTTCCTGCGGCCGTCACGCGCATGAAGGTAAGGAAGGGCCGCAGCCTGGGGCCGAGTCAGACTGTGGATGCCACGCCGAACACACCCACGGTGAGCGACCTGAGCCCCTTCTGGACCAAGGACGAGAGGAGAGTCGTCTTCCAGTCCAACCGGTTGGATATGTCGGGCTCCGCCGTGAATGCGCCTGCGACGACGTTTCACCTCTACCAGGGGAATCCGGATGGCGGCAGTGTCGTAGCCATTACGGGTCCACTCGCCGTGCCGCCAATTGGCGCGAACTCCTCACAGACCGAGGCGGCGATGAATTCATCGAGTTCCGCGGTGGTCTACGTCGACCGCGGCGCCGGCGGTATAGATATTGTTGAACTCAACCTAAACAGCAAAACCACCAAGTCGCTTGTCAAGTCCAATCCGCAGGGACTCGCCTTCGTAGACCTGAACCACCCAGAATACGGTGTTGCTCCGGGCCAAGGAACCGCGGTCATTTTCGCAGGCAAGCTGGCGGGGCAGCCCTTCAAGATTTACTCGGTGGACACGCAGACGGGCAACGTGCTTCAGCTCACCTACGGAATCTCGGATGATCGCAATCCGACGATGAGTCCGGCTGGACAAAACACCGCCTCGAACTTTCAGGTGATCGCCTACGACTCTAACCGCGCAGACCCGCTCGGCGCGACTGTGAAGGCCACCCGAGATGTGTGGGCATTCTCGCGCGACGTAGCGGACCCGAGTCTGCCGTCCGTTCGAATCACCAATTTTGCGGTCGGTGCCGTGCCTTCCAACAATATCGAACCGGCCTGGAGCACCAACAAGATCGATCAGGTCCTTGGCTCGCAGCGGTTCGTCAACGGCGCCCAGCTCATTGGCTTCGCCTCAACGCGCTACGACACGAACAACGACGGCAACGCCAATGGAGTGAATCCAAACGGCACGCACGACATCTACTGGATACGGGCAGCGATTGGACCAGATCCTCTCCGCCCAGGACGTTTTACGGTTCTCACCCCGGAGACGGGCGTCAACACCGCGCTGAAGCTGAACGTCAGCGATCCGAACCATTTTCTGGATGACAGGCACCCGACTTGGCCACAGTTTGTTAGCACCTATCGTGTTTCGTATGCGTCGAACAGAACGGCACACGACCAAGCGAGCGGCATCTCCACCGGCCCGGCCACAACGACCGACATCATGGCCTCCACCCTTCTGGACCTAAACTCACCCGCCCTGGCGCGCTGGAATGACCTGACGGGTGAAATTGTGAACGTGGTTCCGAAGCAGGCCGCGCCCGGTTCGCCGGTCACCATTAGCGTCAAGCTGGCGGACAACGAGAGTGGAATACGTGATGTGTGGGCCTCGATCAAGAATCCGAACAGCAAGTATCAATCAGCCGACGGAATTGAGCACAAGGTCTTTGCGAGCGGCAACCTGCCGCTCAACAACACAATCACTGTGCTGGATGTCCCGGTGGAGTATGAGGCACAGCGGCTCTTTATTGGCGCCGACGGCTCCGATCCTCGCGTTGGATCCTATGCGAACCCAGTAAGTATTGCGAGCATCGACGACATCTTCGCGTTCTCAGGAAGCAACAGCCCACCGGATGAAGGGTGGCTCCAACTGTCACAAGATGCGACGGTACCTCGCGATCCCAAGACAGGCGCGTACACATACACTGGAACTTTTACGACTCCGTCATACGGAAGCGACTTCTTTGTGGATGTCATAGCATACGACAATGCAGTGGACCCGTTCACGGGCGAAGCTGCAAACTGGCGCATCTATGACAACATTGGCGGCTTCAGCACCGCTCCATTCGACGCGGCGCATGGCATCCTGTTCGTAAGTGACAATGCCCTGGGGCAAAAATTCTTCCGTACACGCTTCGGAGCAGATGAGCTGTCAAACGTTCAGCACACTTTCTGGGGTACCGAGAGCTGGATGACCGAGATTGACGTAGCTCGCTTGCCGACGCGCTATCGCACCAATACAACTATTGGCTCACTCGTACTGGTTCTGAATTCGTTGGGCGTTAAATCCTACGGCGCTCAGGATCCGAATGACTTTTGGACGAGTCTACTAAACTTCGATCCACTTGCACTGGACGGCACCAAGACTGACGGCATTGATGTACCCTTTACCCAGCAGTACGACATCTGGCGCACACTAGCGCGTGGTCCACTGCCCGATGCGGTGCTCGACCAGTACAAGCCCGGGCTTGAGAATCAGCCGCCGGACACCATTGCAGGCGAGACCGCTCCCCGGACGGTCCTGAATGCGCCCCGATGCGTCATCTGGCATGCTCCGTACACAGGGAACCTGTTTACGGGTCCGGGCTCCATCACGGACCTGCAAACGCAGACGCAGTTGAGCAGTTTCCTAAGGTCCGGTGGACGCCTTATGGTGAACGGCCAGGACATCGCCTGGGCTCTCACGCTGAACGGCACAGTCGCCAACTCATTCGTTACAAGCGATCTGAAGGCCAACTTCGTACGAGACGAGCCATCAAATCGCTTTGACAGACTTGGGACTGTCGGTACGTTTCCAGTCAACATATGGTACAGCCCAGCCTATCAGTTCGTAACTAGTGCAGTCTACAATCCGATCACTCACGACCCTTGGTTTGCGCCGACATATATAGCGCCCCTTAATCACAGTTGGCCTGGGCCACCGTTTCCACCGGGTACCACGGACTTCATTTCGAACGAGGCAAATTTCCTTGTCGGGGGGCCCGATGCCGGAACGCCAAGATGGTACGGCTGCCTAGGTGTGCTTTATCCTGACGTTGTGACGAGTCCGGCAGGCGTTACGGTGGATATGGCATATGGCGGTGGAGCAGGCACCGCACTACAGCATTACGAGTCCACTTCTACCGGGCAAAGGGTTGTCTACTCTCCGATGGGGCTTGAGGCTCTATTCCCCGATTTCTTTGCCCCGCCCAATACTACCAATGTCCAGGCACTAAAGAATCGTCGTGCTGAGATCATGCACAACGCCGTCTGCTGGCTTCGTACCGGTACTGCAACTGGGGTAGTACGTGATCTGGACGGAGCGGGCTCACCCGTAGCTGGAGCTCTCGTACGACTAAGCTTTGGTCTGGATACAGCGGGGAAGCCGATCACCAGATACACGGCGCTAACAGAGTCCGACGGCAGTTTCAGGGTTACAGGCATCGAAATCAAGGGTATATACGAGGTTTCGGCTGTCAAAGCTGGATTCACGATTCAGAAACCTACGTTCGTTCGTATGCACGGCGCAGGCCAGGACAATGTCAGCTTCCGAATGACCAAGGCTGAACCGGCTGTGCTGACCGGTAGGATCCTGCGAGTGGATGGTGTGACGCCCATTGCAGGCGCAACAGTAACCGCCGTGGACAACCTGGATGCGGCAAACATTGTAACGGCAGTAAGTGACATTGATGGGAACTACAGCATCGGCAGAGTCCCGGCAAACACGACGTACACGATCACCTGTGCCAAGGTTGGCTACGGGGAGAGCATTCCGGTTAGCCTGCAGCTGCCAAACCCCGCAGACCCAATTCCGGGCCAGCGAGATACGGTGGTGCAAACCGCCAAGACCTACACCGGCTTCGACTTCCAGTTGAAGGCCGAACAGGGCAGCGTAACAGGCCGAGTACTCCGGAATGCGGACGGCACCCCGATTAGTGGCGCAACTGTGACTGCTACCAGCGGCACTCTTAGCGCGACGGCAATCACAGACTCTAACGGTCTCTATAGCTTTGACAAGGCCAACACTCCGGCGAACGGGCTCGATCCCGGCGGATGGGGCCTGGTAGCGACCGCGCCCGGATTCGCTCCGAATGCACCGCCCGTGGATGTGACGGTTGATTCGAACACGGGAGCTTCTGCCGCTGATATTCGGCTGGATACCATTGCACCTGGACTCATATCGGGCTTGGTTACGCGCAGCAACGACAACTCGCCGCTTACCGGCGTGTTAATCGAAGTGAAGGACAGCCTAGGGAATATCATCGATACGCAGACAACTGCTGCTGTAGCGACCGACGGAACGGGCTATCGCTCGAACTACAAGTTCAGCAACGTGCCGGCTGGGGTCACCTACACGGTCTTTGCTACTCGAGCCGGCTTCACGGCGGTGCCTCTGAGCCAGCCCGCTGCGGTTGCAAGTCTGCAAGAGACGAAGAACGTCAACTTCAAGATGGAGCCGCTGCATACGTTCCCGGCAGCCTTGAGCCTGGTGAGCGCACCGTACGACTATCCGGGAGTACAGGTGGGAGATCTGCTCAACATCGCAACTGGGGACCGAGGAACGAACTTCGTGTTCTCGGCGTGGGATGTGAGCCGATACTTCTTCTATCCAACTCACCCGGTGGCGTCCACGTTCCGCCTTGGCCGCGGTTACTTCATGCGGCATACGGCGAATATCGCTCTCAGCACAGAGGGTGCGCTGGCCGACGCGACGAGGCCGTTTAGCATCGCGCTGAATAACGGCTGGAATCTGATCGGTAATCCGTTCCTCTTCGATATCGACTGGACAAGGGTCGACGTAGTTGACGGCGGTGTCGAGAAGCCACATGGTCAGGCAGTGACAGACGGTGCAATCAGCGCTGCTCTCTACAGCTATGTAAGTGGCAGCTACATCCTGGACTTCAGGCTTCTTCCCTGGAGAGGCTACTGGGTCCGCGCGTACCGCAACGTAGTGCTGAAGGTCGATCCGATTAACGACCGAATTGGCCGTGCCGCTCCTGTAAATGCAACGAGTAGGGCTGTCTTGCAGGGAGCGCAGGGCTGGAGCGTGAACCTAAGGGCCAGTGTGGGCCAGCTTAGGGATGACGACAACCACTTCGGCTCGGCAGCACAAGCAGTGGACGGCTTCGACGCATTCAAGTCCGAGAAGCCGCCCGTATTTGGGGAGCAGTTCACAAGGCTGACGTTCGACCACACCGATTGGGGCGCCAAGAGCGGCGGCTATGGGATCGACCTTCGTTCCGCGGTGGCCGGCAGCAAGACTTGGAACTTCTCGGTGAATACGAGCGTGCCGAATACAACTGCTACACTGTCGTGGCCGAATGTGGCCACCGCGAGCAAGCGGCTGGACTTCACGCTCACGGACCTTGCAACCGGCGAGGCGCGAGACCTGCGCGCGAACAGTGGCTATAACTGGTCCACGGGCGAAACGGCTGGCACGCGAAGTTTCAAGATAGAAGTGACTCAAGCGGATGCGTCAGCTCTGCGTATCACAAGTGTGTTGGCGAGGCCGAACGGCAACAGCCGTTCCGCTGGTGTGAACATCAGCTATACGCTCAGTTCGGCAGCAGATGTCGAGGTGCGAGTGGTTGGCGCCAGCGGGGCGCGCATCCGTAATGTCTCGACGAGGGCGAGCCGGGCCGCAGGTGTTCAGCAGACTACATGGGATGAGCGGGACGACAAGGGTATCGCCGTTCCCGCCGGTTCTTATCTGGTAGAGATTAAGGCCAAGTCGAAGGACGGGAAGCGCCAGGTGCGTCAGGTGGCTCCGTTGCTTATAATCCGGTAGGGACGCCCCAATGGGCGTTCGCGGTTCTAAGGATCCGCTCGCCCTGAACGGGCTTCAGCCGTATCGAAGCCCAGTCGAAGGGTGCGATTATGACAGTGACCGAGTAGAGACGCTGCTTGTTGCGTCCGTAGTCCTCCTCCCCTTTAGGGGGTTGGAGGCCGCCCTTCTCCCCCTTTAGGGGGTTGGGGGGTAGATAGAGTTGGGACGTGAAACGTGGGGGAGGACAATGCGCTTGCTTCCCCCCGCAGGAATAGGGACGCTCGAATCGTCCGAGCAGTCTCGACGGTAAAACACTGGGACGGCATGTCTGAAGATCGTCTTCCAGGGAGGAACTCTTAGAGTGAAACGGATTAGAACCAGCAGGTTCGCCCGACTTATGAGCTGGGCGCTCACCGCAGCGATGGTGACGCCTATCTTAGTGAAGCTGGCGCCGCCGGCACACGCGCAGACTGTCGCTTCGGGCACGGGCGTTCAAACGGTAATCGTCATACCCTTCGAGAACCGCTCAGGCGTCCTGGGCGACAGGCTCTCGACAGACACCAAGAATGCGGTTAGCACCGAACTGAGCGCATCCGGGCGATTCCAGGTTCTCACGGACTCGGAAGTGGATCGACAGGCCAAGGAACTCGGCATGAGGCCGCCCTATCGGGATCAAGTGCAGATATCGCGGCTTGCTAGTCGCTTAGGGGCAGCCGCTGTGGTTACTGGCGAGATTGCGTACGTTAACGTCGATACAAAGAGCCAGCCGAAGACGGTGCGGTTGGGACTGAAAGTGCGCATGCAGGATGCAGGGACCGGCGACCTGCTCAATGGCGCAGCCCAAGTTGGCGAAGCTCGAGCTGTTCCCGGCAAGAGTGATAACGACACGCTAACCCAGGATGCTGCCGAGAGCGCCGCGGTAACTTGCGTCAAGCAGATCATCATGTTTACCCTGGCTGAGGGCACCGTCATGAGCACTGTGGGACCCGACAGCAGTTTGCAAGTGCTCGTAAATCGCGGCTCCAGAGACGGTCTCAAGTCCGGGACCAGGATGATTGTTAATCGCGGCGGTCAGCGAGTCGCGAAGATTGAATTAACGAACATCTTTCCCACGGATTCTGAAGCGAAGGTCATCGACAACTACTTGGGAATCCGTCCCGAGGATACGGTGCGAGCCATCTTCGACATGCCGGATCTTCCCAAGGCAGGCATAATGTTTAGCGAGGGTAAGAGGCCTCCGACGAAGGCATCGGGCTCATCCCTCGGTAAGATCCTGACGGTGCTGGTGGTTGGAATTGTCATTGTCGCGGCGGTCGCAGGCGGGAGTAAGAGCACCGTAACTGGGCTGACGGCCGAGTCCGACCTCCAGGCGGGCGCACCGGCTGTTCAGCTTATCTGGCGAGACAGTCTGTTTGGCGCAACAACACTTGAGTACCACGTTTGGAGAACGCCGAACGCGGCCTACAACTTCCAGGGAACTCCTGTCGCGGCTGTAGGAGCGGGCCAAAGACGCTACACAGACCTGCCGGCCCCGTTCTCATTCTGGGACGGTGTGCGTGGTTACCAGCAGCCTGCACTGCCGGATCCCGGCAATAACGGCGGTGCGGGGGCCGCGACGGTGGTTACCCCGGCTATCAGCGAAGTCTTGGGCTTTACGCCGGGCCAGTCAATTCAGTACCAGGTGAACGCGGTTATTAGGCGCACTCTGCCGGTAGCAAACACGGGCGGTGGCGGAGGCGGTGGTGGTGGCGGCGGTGGAGCGGGTGGCGGCTTCGAGGATGTGGATACGGATGTCGTGGTCTCCGGCGGAACAACTCCGGTTCAGCCACCGCAGCAGACACTTCCAGCGGATCTGTCCGCGAACCTGAACTTGGACAACCTTGCCTTCTCGTGGCAGAGCCGCAATGGGGTTGATGTCTTCCAAGTTGAAGTGTCGACGGACCGTACGTTTACTAATCGCAATGTGATCACGCGGTCGCCGTTTGTGTTCTCCACCGCGCCGCTGGCCGATGCGGTGCCCCAGACGTTCACCTTTGCAAGTCTGCGTACGGATACTAACCTGCTGCGAGACCCGGTCTTCTCGGCCTTCGTGCGGGGAACGTCCACGGTGAAGCCCACGCTCTTCTGGAGAGTTGGCGGCCGCAACAGCAGCGATAGGCCTGGTCCGGTACATAGCATCACACGGAATCCGAAGGATAGAGACACGACGTTCCGGTTCATCTATTCGTCCATCCGCAGCTTCGGTCCGGCCGAGGGTCCGCCGCCACCTCCGTAGGTGGCAGTGGAGCTGTAGGCAGTGGGCAGGTGGCAGTTGTGATGGAGAGTGTACGCAGGAGGGATGACTGGTTGGTGGCTTTCGGTGGCGGCACCATGCAGCTTGTCACCCATCCGCTCATCCTGAGCCTGCCACAGTCTCACCGTGGCTCGTCATTCCTGCATGTAGTTAGCAGGAACGAAGGACAGTATTGAGCTGCAGTCGGAGGACGGTGTCGCATCAGGATGTCAGGACTCACGCTTTACGGTGATGTCGTAAGGACGCTGCTTGCTGCGTCCGCTGCCCTTCTCCCCCTTTAGGGGGCCGGGGGGTTGAGTAATGGTTGTTCCAGTCGTAATGAGGAGCGATAAGATGAAGAACTGGTTGCGGCTTCTGCAACGTGGCGTAATAGCGTGTTCGATTGCTCTCGGTCTGGTATCTGGGCGCGCGGTTGCTCAGGCCACCTTTGTACCGGGTGAGTTTATGGTGATGACCCGGACGGGTACTGCGCCAGCGGTGGTTGATGTAGCTGCGGCGGCTATCAATGCCAAGGTCGTACGACGGTACGGCACTATCGACTGGGAACGGACTATCGAGGCCTATCACCTGCGGATGAACGTAGCTGCGACCGAAAAGCAGACGACAGATGCTCTTGCGGTTCTGAAAACAAACCCGCAGCTCCATCGGGCAGGCCATAACAAGATATTTCAAGCCTTTCAGGCTGGTTCTTCAACACCTAATGATCCTCGATTTAGTGAACAGTGGGATAAGGTGATGATGAAAATGCCGCAGGCGTGGGCAATAGAGAAGGGGCAAGGAAATGTGATCGTTTGCGTGATTGACAGCGCGATAGATTACGACCATCCTGAATTTGCTGGCCGGACGCTCCCTGGGTTTAATGGTCTGGACGGCTCAACCAATCCGAGGGGACCGGCTGCAGTGATGGAGCACGGAACGCATGTCTCGGGTATTGCGATGGCACAAGGTGACAACGGACAAGGCATTGCCGGCGTTGCGCATCAGAACGTAAAGCTAATGGGAATGCGGACAGGTACCGATGGCGGTGGTCTCGATGGTGCAGCGCTTGTGGCCGCACTGCAAGAGGCGCTAAAGCGACACATGGCTTCGCCCACGTCGGGGTTCGTCGTCAATCTGAGCCTGGGTGGAACCGCACCGAGCGACACGCCCGATCCAAACAACCTTGCTGCGGACGAGATCGCTGTAATGGCATTGGCGAAGTCAGGGGTTGTGCTTGCGATTGCGGCTGGGAACAGTTTCACAGGAGGGAATCCTCCAATCAGTCCTGCCTACCTGGCCCAGCTACATCCAAATATCCTATGTGTTGCATCTGTTGGACCAAACGGAACACACGCTGCCTACTCAAGTGCTCGAAAGTATACTACTTTGACCGCACCGGGTGGCGATGACTCACAAGGGAAGACCGTTCTAAGCACCTGGCCGGGCAACACGTACAATTCGATTCAGGGTACTTCGATGTCGTCTCCGCAAGTGGCAGGAGCAATTGCGCTGTTGCTCTCGATCCCTGGAGTGCGGCCGGAAGAGGTAAAGGGCATTTTCACTTCCACGGCCACACCGATAGCGGGTCAGCGGGTGCCCGACGACCAAAATGGGTACGGCCTCATCAACGTGGCTGCCGCGCTTGAGAAAGTCGCGGTCTCGGTGACAGTAGCCGAGCCGGACGGTACGGGCGGTAAGGCGGCGGGTGGCGGTGTTATTCCGGAGCCGATCGAGACTCTTCGGCCGACAGTGCGCGTTATCGTATCGCAGGTCCTCGCCGCGAACTTGACGCTGAAGATTGACGACACAACGATCACGGACTACGTGATTGAGAATATTCGGGCGAGCCAGACAATAAGCGGTGTTTCCACGCCCGTTAGCTATGACGTCGTGATTACTGGACGCGACTTCTCTCCGGGCACCCACAAGATTGAGGTGATTGGCGTCAAGCCGGGGCCGCCGGACAAGACGGTGACGGATACCCGCAACTTCAAGATCACTCCCTACCAGGTGCCGGCCGGACGCTCGCTTATCTCCATTCCGTACCTGGAGGACGGCGCCATTCCGGAGACCTATTTCGGCACGACTTTCCGCCTTGCGCGGTGGGTGCCTGGATCCGAATCGTATGCATTCTACACCTCCTTCGAGCAAGCTGCAGCGGCGTCGTTTAATCCGCCTGGTGCTCCCGGTCATACGGACGGCAGTTCCACAAATATGAACCCGCTGGGTTCAGCGTATTTTGCGGACGCGGAATCCATCAAGCCAGTGCTGACGAGGGGTGCTGCGGCCAATAGGACGTTCGTCATTCCGCTGAAGGGCCGTGGCTCCAGCGAGAGGGTTTCTTGGAACATGGTGGGATGCCCGTTCCCATTCGACGTTCCGCTGAATGCGTGCCTGGTGGACGGACCTGGTGGCAGGATTCCGATCTCGACAGCCGTTGAGCGCGGACTGATCCTGCCCAGCATCTTCAGCTACGACGGGGTGAACGGCTACACGTTCCGAGTGCTGCCGGACGGCGTGCTGCAAGCCTGGCAGGGCCATTGGATCGGCGTATCGAGCGATGTGGATATCTCGCTGGTTGTTCCACCTGCGAGAATTCCGCGTAGCCGCGCCTCTTCGCTGCCGGTAGTTCAGGCGGGCCGTGATGGCTGGAAGATGAAGATATCCGCCGGCGTGGGCAGGCTCAACGATGCCTTCAACTTCATCGGCGTTGCGCCGAATTCCGCTGATGGCGAGGACCTTACCGATGTGCCGAAGCCGCCAATGGTGTCGCCATACGTCACAGTCGGTCTTATCCGTGAGAATGCTGCAGGCCGCAAGAGCTTCTTGGCTCAGGATATGCGGGCTGTCGGAGGAACGAAGTCGTGGAGCGTTGTCGTTGACACGGACCAGCTAGAGGCAGAGGGCTTCTTGCGCTGGGCGGGCGTGGGCTCGTACCCACGTAACGTGAAGCTCACGATCAAGGATGAGACCACGGGCCAGTCGCAGGACATGCGGACACGCTCCTCAATTACGTTCACCACGAATTCGCAGGCGACCACGAGACGATACACCATCACTGCCTCGCCGTCTCTTGGCGGAGCCGTGCGCATCTCGAACGTTCTAGTGCGGTCCGGGGGGCGGGCATCCGGCACGGCGACCATCGACTTCAGCCTATCGAGCGATGCACGCTACGAAGTACGAATAATGAATGGCTCGGGAGCGCATACGAGCACGGTTGCTTCTAGGGCCGGCTCGGCTGGAGATGTTAAGTTGGTGTGGAACGGCAAGGATAGCGCGGGTCGTTCAGTGCCGGCGGGTACGTATCTGGTTCAGATTAGAGCTGTGAGCCCAGATGGCGACATTGTCAAGGCTATACAGCCGTTCGCGGTGACACGCTAATAGAGTCGTAGGGACGTCGCTTGCTTCGTCTCGTGCCCTTCGCCCGCTTTAGGGGGCCGCGGGGTTAACTGCCGTTCTTAAACGTCGCAAGACGAAATTCAGCCAACCCGTGTCTCCCCCGCATGGGGGTTGACTCCGGCTCTGCTAGCAGGGCCACCTGGGAGGATTGCTTTACATGGGGTCGATACGATTGTGTACGGGTACCAACGGGTTGCTCAGGCTTGTATTGGTGGCGGCGGTCGCGGCTGCATCAGTTGCCGAGTCCGTCGAGGCTCAAGGCGTCTATCAGGGCATCTCGAATTCGGTGCTGACGGCCGGTGTGGGTGTCTCTGGTACGGAGAATGGGTCTAACGCAGCAGGCCGGTTCTTTGTGAGAGAGGCAGGCGCCACGGGCGGCACGCTGATGCGGCTGCCCATCCCGGCTGTACCGCCGAGGCTTGCGACTCCTGGAAGCTATGTGACAATTCGGATAGATGGCGGCACGAAGCCGCTCGTTCCGCCGGCCACAGTCCAGACCGAGAAGGGCTGGGACCTGATCTTCGGAGATGTGATCGCCGGGACACTAACTGCCGCGGGAGCATGGTTGGTTCAGCCCACGGTCAGCGGGAACCGGATTATCGCGACCTGGAGAACGCTTCCGGGCGCGATCGCTCCTCCTCTGAACATTCCTCCCATCGAGGTTGACCTCGTGATGTCGATTGTCTATGACGTCGTCAGCTACGAGTTCAAAGTACGCAATATGGATACAGTGCCCCACAGTGTCGGACTTCGGTTTGCGCAGGATTTCCAGGTTCCTGGAAGCGTGGACGGGCCTGTTATCGCTCCAGGCGCGGGAACGATCTTTCGTGAAACCGACATCGGAGCGGGCCAGATACCTCCGTTTTGGAGAGCCTACGACGGCTCCAACGCTAGGACGGTGGGAGCCACGCTCAGCAGCGGTGCGACCATCCCGAACCGACTCACATTCGGTGATGCGGAGACTGTGCTGATCCCGCTCTGGGCATTCACGCCTAATCCAGCCCGAGACTTTACGGGAACTACGGTGAGCGGCGCCTCGGGCGTCTACTTCAGTGAGGTGCTGGTTCCTGGGCAGACCACGGGACCGACGTTTAGGACCTACTTTGGCCGCAATCATGCAACTATAAACTTCGGACCTCAGCTCGATTCGGGAGTTGATGGGCCGCTTTCGCTCACGTTCGATTCTGCGGCGCCGGCAGGAAGCCAACTGAAGCCGGACCCATTTGAGGTGAAGGCATTCGCGCGCAATCACGTGGGTATCAATCTTACAGGGGTTCGGGCCACGCTCACCCTGCCGGAGGGTTGGACTACGCCAGGCCAGAACCTCACTTCGGCCCCAACCACTGTGGTTAACGGTGAGACGGCCGAATTTACGTGGAGCGTGAAGCCCGCTGGCACGGCGTCAGGGAGGCTGAGCTACACGGTCTCCTTTAGCTCAAGCGAGGGGCCCTCGGCCTCTGTGGCAAGGGAGATCGACATTCCTGCCTTGCCGGTGCAGTCGTTCCCGGTGCTGCAGCAGGTCTCTTTCCCATACGTCTTCGCGGACGACAGTCCTGCGGTCGCCTTTGGGCTTAGCAATCTGGACTTTAACCTGCTGCGATGGAATCAGACGCAGGGACAGTATGAGGCGGTCTCGGCGCTGGTGCCTGGAGAGGGTTATTGGCTGAACAACCTAACCACAGCTCCCATCAACCTGGTTGGCGCAACGCCTGTCTCCTCTGCAGGTGGGCAGTACGAGATTCGACTGAAGAACGGTTGGAATCAGATTGGCAATCCTTTCCTTCTCCGCGTGCGGTGGGGAGATGTGTTGGTTCGCGATCGCGACGGAGTGGAGGCGCCGCTGCCGGTTTCAGTTGCCGGAGACCTGCACCACAACTGGATACTGCCGACCTTCTATCCGTACAACACAGCGCACAACGGGAACCCGGCTTCACCGCCCTACTTCTTCAGCGGCCTGAATGACGACCTGGTGCCGTTCCAGGGAGCCTGGGTGAAGTCGCTCAAGAACAGCATATCGCTCATCATCCCTGCGCCCATTGGCCGCAGCGCCTCAGTGAATCGAACCGCGGTCCAGGAACGCAATAGCGCGACAAACTGGGCAATGCGCTTGATGGTCACTGGCTCAGCGGGAGCAGCGTCAACCAGCCATATTGGGCTGTCGACGACCGCGTCGGATGGCTACGACCTGAAGGACATCGAGCAGCCGCCGCCGTTCCGCGAGGGCCTACTCGTTAGTTTGGTTCGAGACAACTGGGGAGGCCGGTCAGCATCATACGTCAAGGAGATCCAGGCGGCCTCTGGGGGCCGCAAGAGCTGGAAGCTGCGGGTCTCTTCGGAGGCTGCGAACCAAGAGGTGGTGCTGAGCTGGCCGGATATGGGGATTGCCCCCAGGTCCTATGAGTTCTATGTGGTGGACGAGGCCACGGGCCACCGACAGATGATGCGGCAGACCTCCTCCTTGCGGGTGAACACGGGTGACAGCTCTACGCGGTCTCTGACCATCGTTGCAGAGCCGAAGACTGCGGCGGGCGCTTTCCGGTTTACGAACTGGCGGGTAGTCTCTCGCGGGCCGAGCAGTGCGACCATCGGATTTGTGGCCACGGCTGATGCGAATGTTCGCATCCGCATCATGCGGGGCTCGGGCAGCGCAGTCCGCAGCCTAGTCACGAGGGCGGTCTCCTCAGGCTCCGAGACGCAGCTCAATTGGGACTACAAGGATGCTAAGGGCGTATCTGTACCAGCCGGAGCCTACACCATTGAGCTAAGGGGCTCAACTCCGGACGGCCAGAGCGCCACAGTGATCATCCCGCACATAGTGGTGCGGTAGCAGGTCTTATTCAGATTGGTCGTGAAAGCGAATCAAACTGTCACATCGTCATTCCCGCACGTCCTTAGCGGGAATCCAGTACCTCTCTTCTGGGTTCCTGCTTGCGCAGGAATGACGGTTGCGAGAGACGCAGCTTCAGGAATAGATCGGCCTAGGTAACCCGCTCGGCTCGCCGAGTGTTGATAGACGTAACGACGACTAGCATGGGCGCTCACAGCTAAAGAGTGATAAGACGGCGGCGCACTATGGGTGCGCGCGCCGTCCCCTGTGCATTGGGCCCTCGGAGGATATGCGTCCCCGGAGCCCGAAATGCCAATCTCGAACCGATGGACCGCCTCACATAGAGGGTATTAGGGGAGACACACATGAATTGCTTTCGCAGCGCGCTGAGATGGACTGTATCAACCGCCATCCTGTGCGCTCTTAGCTTGTCGGTCGCGGTGGCCCAGCCGACCATCAATAATCCACGCGTGACTTGCGCGACGGATGCGGCCGGTAATGTGGCTGGAACCGAGAACTCGAACTACATTTTCCAAGCGGAAGTGACCCCGGCCACGGCACCGCTCATAAGCGTGAGAGTGCACATTGAGCCGCTAGACAGAGCGCTTCCTGAGAACCCTCCTGTCGCAGCGCTGACAATTGACATGCTCCCTATCGGCGGTACATCCTTTCGGGCTATCGTTAATGGTAAGACTATCGCTGCGGCGATCGGCAGCCAGACTACAGGAACCGGAGTTCCTCGAAATGTGTTTTGGTCCATCGTTGGGCGTGACGCCGGCACTGGTGGTACGCCGGTTGGATTCCAGTCTGCGCCAAAGCCGGCTACCTTCTTCACGATCTATCCATCACGGTTTGACACTCAGCAGCCCGGTCCTCCAAGACCTGCGTTCACAATCCTGCCGGTTGACGAAAACGGAAATGACGACAGGGCTCCCGGAGTGGGGCAAAACGGGAACGGACTTCGGGTCCATCCGCAGGATCCCACGTCTCCAAATGACGGTGGCAGCTCCCACTTCTACACCTGGCGAGTTCGTGCGTCCAGCCTTAGTGGTCTCCCTATGGGATTCGCGAATCCGTCCAATGCCTGGGAGTGGAACAGAAACCAATCGGCCGGCATCATTCTTGCTCTGATCGACCCTACCGGTGTTACGCGCCTCTGTCCGATGCAACTGCAGCAGTCGTTCAACCCACCTGCGAACCCATATCCTGTCGGCCCGGACGGATATGTCGTGCCGGACGGCGGGCCCGAATGGGTGTCTGGGCAGGTGTATGTCTACAACGTAATTCCAACCCAGTACACCCAAACTGCATTCGGTGGGGACTTTGGCTCGCCACCCGCATTCACCATCCCGGACGGCCTTCCTGCAATCCCTCTTGGTGGCGCGCTCGGTGGCACGATTCTAGAGCGCCCTATCGCCAACGAGTACGTGGCGTTTGCAGGACTCGATACCAGGCTCATCTCACCGTTCCCGCCGCCGGAATTCCCATTCTATACTCGGGTTTCGTTGCGAGCGGGTCAGTGGACCTACTACTATTTTGGGACCATCGATTGGCGTACAGACAACAACTTCATTGTCAATGGCGCACAGATTATTGATCGCTTCGGTTTCGACCTTACGCAGTACCGGTCGTTGGTGCGCAGTGACGATCCCCTAGGCTATCCCGGTACGTCGGCTACACCTTTCCGGCACCCGTTTGTGTCGCCGTTGCTGTCGGACGGCGGCTGGACCGATGATCTGCCGGAGAACAATTTCCTGCAGCCCTATGCTAGCTATACCGGGGATGGAAGAAACGCGAATCGGTCCCGCATCACCAACAAGACGAGAACGCGGTTCCAAGTGCGGGTAACTCGAGCGCCAACCGACATTGCGCCTATTCTTGTGCGTGTCTTCATTGGCGGCGCGAACGGGACGATGGTACCGTTCACGATGCAGCCGCTTCCCATTCCAGGCAATAACGACTACACACTTGGTGTGGTCTACTTCTACGACACCGTCTTCCCGGAGGGAACCGAGGGCAAGAAGGCGATCTACTTCGAGGCGGATGACGGCATCCACAAGGCTATCTGGCCGCGCAGGCCGGTTGATGATGTTCAGGGCGCCGGACTTCCGAACCGGACAGACCCGGTGCAGTTCCCCATAGGCACTGTGGCGAAGAACTACCTGCTGGAGCCGTGGGTCAACAGTCGGCCACGGTTGAGCAATCCTGGCGTGTCGCCTGCCTCCGGCGTCGAGGGGCAGCCCTACACGTATACGGTCACGCTCACGGACGCGGACAACGACGAGCCGCAGGACATGTTCGTGGTGATCGACAACGATCCCATCAACAAGATGTACCGCATGAGCCCGGACTCGACCCAAGTGGGCGGTTCGAACAGGCCCACGAATACGGGCAGGCGGTACGTCTTCCAGATCACATCGCTTCCCACCACGGTGGGCAAGCACAGCTACTACTTTATAGGCCGCGACAACTGGGCGCCGTTCGGCGTTCCTATTCGTCGTGAGTTCGGTGAGTACGTCACGCTGCCTTCCGGCGATGATGCGGGCAATCCGTCCGGCGTTATTGAGGGTCCGGTCATTGTGGGCAATAACGCATCGGAGCTGGTGGATGCGTTCTTCACCTTTAACGATCCGGCGCAGACACCCGCGACGCTCTATGACTTCTTTATTCGCTACCGTGACGCGAACGGAGATGCTCCTGCGACTCTGAAGCTCTTCATCAGCGCGGACGGCGGCGTTACGTACGACACTGGCACCGCGCTGGTGAAGGCTGAAGCCAGCAACAATTTCGCGGGTGGTGTTCAGTATCACCTGCCGACGCGCCTCACGCTTCCGCCGGGCAGCAACTATCGATATAGGTTCGTGGGCAACGACAGCAAGGTTGATACGTTCCGGACCCGAGTGGGCATTGGCATGAATTCGCTCGCGGCCCTCTCAGCGCACACTCTGCAGGAGGTGGTTCCAACTCCTCCAGGATTCGCGCCGAAGCAGGTCTACGCGGATCCGCAGGGACATCGCAAACTAGCAAACGCCAGCAACGAGATCTTCGTCTGGCAAGGCGCGGGAGCAGCGCCAACGCTTCTCGCGCTTGGTGTGGGCTTCACGACGGATGACGTCAATGGCTATATCATCCTTGCTGCTCCGAACGCAGCGGACGACCCGATTCGTGCCTCCTACTACTATGTGGAGACGCTCGGTCCAAACGTCAATGCAAATAGCGCTCCCGTGCTGACGCCTATCGACCCAGTGGATACGCCGAATTTCAAGACGGTGACGCCGCTCTCCGGGCCGCCGACTACGAACTTCACGTTCAGTGTCTTCTATACGGACGCGGACAATCAGCCGCCGGTGGACGACACCGGTACAGAGGGCGTATATGCGGTTGTAGACAGTGGTCCGCAGCAGGTTCGGGTGCTTCTCACAAGGGACCCGTCCACGCCGCTGCCGCTCAACTATCGCAACCCGACGAAGTACACGGGTTCAGCAAACCTGGTGATAGGCAACCACAGCTACCACTTCGAAGCGACTGACTTCCCGATAGGAACTCCGGGACGGGTGGGCTCGGTTGTGCGCTATCCGGTTCTAGGCACGGAGCTTCCTGGGCCGCTGGTCGAGGACCTCGGTACGCTGACGGACATCGTCATCGTTCCTTTCCCGAAGGGCAAGAGCGTCCAGCTCTTCGAGTTCACAGTAACCTATAGGAATGCCAGCGACCAGGCGCCTCCAGGCAACCTCGTTGAACTGAGGGTGAAGAACCAGGCAGGGACCAGCACAACGACGAAGTTGATGAACCCAATCGATCCGGTTACGCCTGGCGCATATACGGCCGGAATTAGATACCGGACGCAGATAGACGCGCCCGCTCTTCCGCTAGACCCGGGCTCTCACGAGGTAACCTTCGGGTTTAAGGACCGGCCGGACGCAACAGCGGTCTCAACGCTGATAGTGAACGGCATTCCGGTGCTCACTCCATCGCCAGTCAATCCGAACCCGGCCGCGCAGTCGCAGTTCGTCACCTTCTCGGTCAACTACGCTGACCTGAACGGGGACGCGCCGACACGCATACAGTTGCTAACGGGGGATTCTGCCGGAGCGCTGACAGTTCTCGCCAGCCCTGCCCCGGTTCGAGTGCCTGCCGCCCCAACGGCTGCAGACTACATTGCGGGCGTGCAGTATACGTGGACCCTTCCTGCCAGCAGCTTCACGGTGGGGACCCACTTCTACGAGTTCCAGGCCGCCGACGACCTGGAGAACGCCGTAACGATGCCTGCTCCGGCAGGGACGTTCGTTATCAACCCGCCGGGACTGTTGGTTCTGTCTGAGCCGAACCCGGTGGATGTCGCCACCAACGGCGCCACCATCCTGCCTAGGAACGGCATTCGAAGCGATGTCTATACGTACTCGCTGAAGTACACGCATGCAGACAATATTGCTCCGCTCCGTATCCAGTTGTTCATTGATGCTGGAACCGCAGCGGCAAGAACTATCGATCTGCTGCCGAAGCCGGGAGACCCGCTGAACTATGTTGGCGGCGTCATCTACGAGTTCAAGACAGCGCCGGATGCACACGCTTCTGGAGCGCATACCTATAGCTTCGAGGCGCGGGATGCGGCAGCGACGGTAAAGCTGCCGACCACTGGAACCTATGCAGGCCCAAGTGTCAACTTTGCACCGGGTCTGGTCCAGTCGCTAACTGAGGGCACTGTTGTTATCACCGGAGATGCAACCACGTTCACAGTGGACGCCTTGAACCAGCTCAACCCACCCGCGAACGCGACAGTGGTTGAGACGGTGACCTTCAGAGTTAGGTACTCGGATGCGGACAACGTCGCGCCGGCCGGCGGCTTTGTTCGGGTTAATGTAAACGGTACGGACTTGGCAATGGCGCCGAAGGCCGGCGATCCGCTGAACTACGCGGCAGGCGTCATCTACGAGAGTACGCCTCAGACGTTTAGTCCTGGCGCTAAGACGTTCTTCTTTACCGCGTCGGATAGCAAGGAGACGGTTCGATTCCCGGCAGGCGCGGCTTCAATCACCGGGCTCACTATCCTGAATATTCTGGAGCTGCTGGAGCCGACGCCCGGTAACCCTGCTACAAACAACGGCACACTTTCGCCGCTGAGCGGGCCGCAAGGTACGGGTGTGTACACCTATCGCGTGGTCTACAAGCACGCGGACAACACGGCGCCTCAGCGTATCCAGCTCCGCATAGATCCGGGCTCGGCCACCGAAAGACTGGTCGACCTACTGGCGGCGCCGGGTACGCCGCTGCCGCTGAACTTCGTGGCGGGCGTCACCTATCAGTACGTCACGCCTCCTGGCGAACTGGCCTCTGGTCCGCACACGTACCAGTTCGAAGCGGCGGACCCGGCGACGTCCTCGCAGCTTCCGGTTGCCGGAGTCTACGACGGGCCGACAGTGAACTCTGCACCGACGGTTGGCGGCTCGACGGCCTTTGTTCAAGGCAGCGCCACTATTCCGACGCTCAACGCTTCGAATCAGTTGACGCCGCCTGTTGCAGACTCGCTGCTGAAGACCTACGTCTTCCGTACGGTCTATGCCGATCCGGATGGCATAGCGCCGGGAGCAGGCGGCTACGTGAAGGTGGTTATTGACGGCACCGATCACGCTATGGCGCCGGTAGCAGGCCCGACGGACTTCGTGGCGGGCGTGACGTATGAAGTTGCCATAGACGGCGCGACACTCGGGCGTGGAGCCAAGACGTTTCACTTCGAGGTAAGCGATGGGTCGGATAGCGCCACGTCGCCGGCAACAGGCGAGATAACGGGCCTAACCATTCGAGGTCTGGCTACGCTTGCAACACCAAACTTGACACCGGCATCTGGGCCGCCGTCACAGCAGTTCACGTATCAGATCACGTATACGCACCCAGACAACACGGCTCCGTCTTCGGTGAAGGTGTTCATCGACGGCGCCGCATTCATCATGACAAAGGCGGCTGCTGGGACCGACTTCTCTGCCGGCGTGGTCTACGAGTACAAGCACCGGTTTGCGAAGGAAGATCGCAACCGCTCGCATACCTACCGCTTCGAGGCGGTAGATAGCCTCAATGCGACCTATACGGCGGAGTTCCCGGCTGCCGCGGCCACGTTGGCAGGGCCGACGCTGAACGTGGCGTTCTTCACAACGCCGGTGTTCAACCCAAGTCCGGCGATTGTGGGTGGCGTCACCGTTATAACCGGAACTCTGGATACGAACTCGCCCATCGGCCCGGCCACGGTGGAGATCACCCTGGTTAAGCCGGATGGCTCAGGGAGCGACACCTCGTTCTCGACCAACGCGGACGGCACGTATACGTTCACCACGCCGGAGCTCTCACAGACCGGTGACTGGAAGGCAAGGCTGAACTGGAACGGCTCCGCCGGAATCTACGATCCGGCAACCGCCGAATTCAACTTCCGTGTGGTGGGATACCAATTGGTGCTGGGTACAGGTCAGTTCGACCTGATTGCTCAGCCGCTCATTCCGATAACTCCAGATCCGAGTCTATCCTTCGGTCCGCAGAAGCCGGACGGCTCGCCGCTCAACATCACGGTGGTCGACCTGGTTCGATGGATTGCCACGGTAGGAGTGAACGGAAGGTACGCATCGCTGAACCGCGATATCAGCTTCCCGGCAATTGGCGCCGGCCAGGGTTTCTGGGTCAATCCGACCGAGGCGGTGGTCCTGAACCCGAGGGGACGCCTGGCGGCGCAGAACCAGCCGTTCAGCATCAACCTAACCTCTGGATGGAATATGTTCGGTTCGGTCTACCTGAACCCCATCAACTGGAGCGCGGTAAAGGTCCGGGTTGCGGGCAATCTCGTTCCGCTGGCAAGTGCGCCAACGGTGATCAGGCCATACGCTTGGGGTTACGACCGAGCAACCGGCAGCTACCGAATTGTGACGAGCGTCGATCAGCTCCTCACTGGCAGAGGCTACTGGATCCTAGCTCTTCAGCCCTGCGAACTGGTTCTTGGTTCTCCGGGTACTCGTTCGGCGGATGTGGAGACCAGGGCCGCACAGGTTCGTGCGAACACGCTGCAAGTGGTCGCTCGCTCCGGCAGCAGAATGGACATGGACAACTACATTCCGCTCGCCGGCGCAGACAAGACGAGGATGGCCGAGACAGAGAAGCCGCC
>VFKD01000669.1 GCA_009885735.1 bacterium | reverse complement strand
CTGAAGCGGATGCAGGCAGCGATAGTGCCGGACGAGACGACGACGTTCGACCTAGAGCAGATAGCGGTATCGACTTTGGCCGAGGCGGGGGCGACCTCGCCGTTCCTTGGATACGCGCCGATAAATCATCCGCCCTTTCCGGCGTGGACCTGTATCTCGGTGAATGAAGAAGTGGTTCACGGCATACCCGGTAGGCGGGTGCTGAAGACGGGCGACATCGTTAGCTGTGATGTGGGCGCAAAGATGAACGGCTACTACGCGGACGGTGCATGGACCTTTGCAGTGGGGCCGATACGGCCGGAGATCCAAAGGCTGATGCGGGTTGCCGAAGAGGCGCTCTACCTTGGGATCGACCAGGCGCGGCCCGGCAATCGAGTGGGCGACATCAGCCATGCGATACAGAGGCACATTGCGCGCAACGGCTTCACAGTTGTGCGGGAAATGGTGGGCCACGGAGTGGGACGCTCGCTGCACGAAGAGCCGCAAGTGCCGAATTATGGCAGGCGGGGCAAGGGCGAGGTACTGCGCGAGGGGATGACGCTCGCAATTGAACCGATGGTGAATATGGGGCGAAGTGAGGTAGAGTCGCTCTCGGATGAATGGACTATTGTCACGACGGACCGCAAGCCGTCTGCTCATTTTGAGCACACGGTTGCTGTGGCGCCGGGAGGCGCGCGGATATTGACTCAGGGAGATTAGATGCCACCACCAAAGAGGTCTTTTCGGGGAGGGGGAGCAGGGCCGGCGCGTGGGCGTCCGGGCGGTGCACGCCGCGGCAAGCGGCCGGGCGGTCCGCCGAAGCCGCCTCCAGCCGAGGATACCACCAAGGAGAAGGGCATTGAGGTTGAGGGCGTAGTGTCCGAGAACCTTCCGAACGCAGTGTTTCGTATTGCCCTGCAGAGCGGGCACGAGGTGATGGCCCACATCTCCGGCAAGATACGAATGAATTTTATCAAGATTCTGCCAGGGGATAGGGTGTTGGTTGAGCTCTCCCCCTATGATTTGACGCGAGGGCGCATACTGTATCGCTACAAGTAGCAGGTGCTGCTCGCTGGAGGTCCTAAGAGATGAAGGTACGTGCGTCGGTGAAAAAGATGTGTGAGAAGTGCAAGGTAATTAAGCGCGAGGGCGTGCTGCGGGTGATATGCAAGAACCCGAAGCACAAGCAGCGTCAGGGATAGAAGAAGCTTCGTGCCCCCGGTGAATTCCGGCTGCGCGACAAGGCTGCGGAGGAACAGGATTGGCTAGAATTGCGGGTGTGGATCTTCCACGCGAAAAGCGCGTTGAGTATGCGCTGCCCTACATCTTTGGGATTGGGCTAACCAGCGCGAAGAGAATCGTGTCGATGGCTGGCATCGACCCCAAGACGCGGGTTCGCGACTTGACCGAGGCCGAGTCGAGTCGATTGCGCGAGCTCATTGAGCAGGACTATCGAGTCGAGGGCGACCTGCGTCGAGAGGTCTCGCTCAATATTCGCCGGTTGGTGGAGATTGGGTGCTACCGAGGGCTCCGTCATAGACGCGGCCTTCCAGTGCGCGGCCAGCGGACCAAGACGAACGCGAGAGTTCGCAAGGGTCCGAAGCGCGCGGTAGCCGGCAAGAAGAAGATCAAGAAGTAGGCGACAGGAAGGCACACGAATGGCACAGCAGGCAAAGAAGGCAGGCGCTTCATCGCGCCAGAAGCCGAAAGAGAAGAAGAATGTGGTGGTGGGCATTGCCCATGTGCAGTCCACGTTCAACAATACGCTCATTGCGATTACCGATGTGCGCGGAGACACGATCTCCTGGGCAAGCGCGGGATCCATTGGGTTCAAGGGCACCAAGAAGGGCACGCCCTTTGCTGCCCAGATAGCTGCAGAGAATGCGGCGCGCAAGGCCATGGAGCACGGCATGCGGCGCCTGGAGGTGTTTGTTCGCGGTCCCGGCTCTGGCCGAGAGACTGCAATTCGCTCGCTGCAGGCCGCGGGGCTTGAGGTTACGCTCATTAAGGACGTGACTCCCATTCCGCACAACGGCTGCCGAGCGCCAAAGAAGCGCCGCGTCTAGCGGCGGCTAAGTACCGGACATCGGCCAAAGGCTGATGAGCCGTTTTCGCGCGGGAGGAGGAAGCGACAAGCCGAGGAATCGGCCTCGTGTAAACTCCCAGGAGCGCATATCACGCGATGGGTCCATTTGGGCCGACAATCCCGCACACTGCGATGCGGCGTCGCGCGCGCTCTCACTTCCCGGTTGAGACCGGAAGGAGCAAGGAACGAGAATAGATGGCGGTTAACAAAGACCCACGGTGCCGACAGTGCCGCAGGGAGGGCGAGAAGCTCTACCTGAAAGGCGAGAAGTGCATCAAGCATTGCACCTTCGACAAAGAGAAGCGACGTAAGCCCCCTGGAATGCACGGCAATGGCCTCTTCCAGCGCAAGATGACGGAGTATGGAACCCAGCTTCGAGAGAAGCAAAAGCTCCGCCGCATCTATCGCGTGCTGGAAGGCCAGTTCCGCGGCTACCTGACAGAAGCCGAGCGCCGCAAGGGCGTTACCGGCGACAACCTTCTGCAGCTCCTCGAGCTTCGGCTCGACAATGTGATCTTTCGTCTGGGGCTCGCTGCGTCTCGAGCTCAGGCGCGGCAGTACGTCAGCCACCGATTCTTCACGGTCAATGGTGTGCGGGTAAACATCGCCAGCTACCAGTGTCGGGCGAACGACGTCATTGCCGTACACGAAACCAAGAGCCAGACGGGCGCGATCAAGGAAGTTCGAGAGAAGGCTCACACCCGCAGCCTTGCGGATTGGCTGGAGTTCAACGGGACCGACCTGGTGGGCAGAATCCTCGCTGCACCGACCCGAGCACAGATCGACACCAACGTGCAAGAACAGTTGATCGTCGAGTTCTACTCCCGGTAACAGGTAGCAGTGAGGCGCGGCATCTTCCGCGCTTCCCATCACGCATGACTAATAGAGGTTTCCAATGGAACTGACTTTGCCTAGGATTGAGACTCTGGAAGAGACGGGCACTTACGGTAAGTTTGTGGTTGAGCCGCTTGATCGCGGCTATGGGGTTACCCTCGGCAACTCCCTGCGAAGGGTGATGCTCTCGTCTATCGAGGGCGCGGCGGTGACCTACGTGAAGATAGACAAGGTGATGCACGAGTTTTCCACCATTCCAGGCATCAAGGAAGACACGACGGAACTCATTCTGAACCTTAAGGGACTGTTTGTGAAGGTGGATCGCAATGGCGCCACGCCAGGCGAGCCGCAGTTCATACGCATCTCCAAGAAGGGCGAGGGGCGCATCACCGGAGCGGATGTGGACTGTCCGACCGGCATTGAGGTGGTGAACCCCGAGGTTTACCTAGCGACCATCGCCGACGAGGACGCCACGCTCGACATGGAGTTGACCATTGAGGTCGGCAAAGGCTATGTGCTCCCAGACAAGCAGGTGGGCCGCGCGAACCAGCCGATCGGAGTCATTTCGGTGGGCTCGGCGTTTACGCCGGTTCGCAAGGTGAACTATACGGTGGAGGCGACTCGCGTCGGATTCAAGACCGACTTTGAGCGGCTCGTTCTCGAGATCACGACCAATGGCACCATTCGGCCCAGCGAAGGGATTAGCGAGGCCGCGGTCATCCTCGACAAATACTTCCGCCACTTCATGGAGTTCGCGGGGATTGGGCCTCACTTTGGAGCGGACGACCGCTACCTTCCGGACTCCCTTGGGCCACAGGCTCCGGACGCGCGTATTGAGGAGCTCGACTTCTCGGTGCGAACCTATAACTGCCTCAAGAAGGACAGCGTCCTCACCATCAGCGATCTGTGTCAGAAGACCGAGCAGGACCTCATGACCATTCGCAACTTCGGCAAGAAGTCGCTCGTGGAGGTTCGCGAGAGACTGTCGCAGTGGGGCCTGGCGCTGAAGGGCGGCATCACCATTTCTACCGACGACATTGAGGCCGAAGGCCCCGATGAAGTCGAAGAAGAGTAGGAGAAAGAACCGCTATGCGACATCGCGTAGGAGGACGCAAGTTTGGACTGCCGAGCGACCAGCGTAAAGCGCTGCTCCGTGGGCTCGTCCGCAACTTGCTGCTCAACGATAAGATAACCACCACCGAAACGCGGGCTAAAGACGTGAAGCCGATTGTGGAGAAGCTGATCACCACGGCGAAGCGCAACGACATTCACGCTCGACGAATGGTGCGCCAATACGTGGACAGCAACCTCAGTGCGTTTGCAGTCAATTCGGACACCGGCAAGCTTATGGCGAACCCAAACTATGTGGTCCCGCGTTTGTTTGATACGATCGCGCCTCGATACAAGACGAGGCCGGGTGGCTACACGCGCATCACCAAGATCGGGTTCCGCCGGGGCGACGCCGCTCCGATGGTCCTGCTCGAACTGCTGGATGGAGACGTTGCCGAAGGTAAGGGCCAAGGAGCGCTGCCAGGGACCACGACGAAGGCCAAGAAGAAGCCGAAGGAAGCCGCCGCAGCGAAGGCGTAGGGGAACGTGTTGGACAGTTCACCCTGAGCCTACCAGCCCGCTCATCCTGAGCGCGGCTCAGCCGTATCGAGCCGCAGTCGCAGGGTGTGCAGGATAGATGAAGATGCGCAACTTCAGGGTGAAGGTGGAGTACGACGGCACCGACCTGAGCGGATTTCAGCTCCAGGCCGGACCAAGAACGGTTCAGGGAGACCTGGAAGCGGCGTTAGCCAGACTGACGGGAGCGCCGGTTCGGGTTCATGGGGCTGGCAGAACCGACGCCGGAGTTCACGCGCTGGGCCAGGTGATAGGCTTTCGCGCCGACACCCGCATACCGGCAGGTCAGATGTGCGCCGCGATAAACAGCGGTCTTCGGGCCGATATTCGCGCGGTGCGGGCCGAGGAA
The DNA here is from genome assembly GCA_009885735.1 of bacterium. Lineage (GTDB taxonomy): Bacteria > Armatimonadota > Chthonomonadetes > Chthonomonadales > CAJBBX01 > VFKD01. Next base: position 5,682 of record VFKD01000669.1, on the reverse strand, counting down.
GTGGGCGAGGAGTTTCACGCTCGGTTCAGCGCGTCGGCTCGCAGGTATGCATATGTCATACTGAATCGCTCGCAGCCGTCCGCCGTTTTCGGACGGTTTAGTTGGTGGGTGGACGGATCGCTTGACGTAGAGGCGATGAAGCAGGCGGCAGGACTGATGGTAGGGACGCGCGACTTTCGAGCGTGGGCCGCACGCACTGATGAAGTTCGGACGACGGTGAGAACCGTTGTGGAGTGCCGGCTGAGGCGCGCTGGTCCGTTCCTTTTGGTGAGTATGGAGGCGAACGGCTTTCTGCGCGGGATGGTTCGAGCGGTGGTGGGAACTTTGGTTCAGGTCGGTCAGGGAAAGCGTCCGGCAAGCGACATTGAGGCGATAACAGCAGCGCTCCAACGGAGTTTTGCAGGGCCATCTGCTCCGGCAAACGGCCTTTGCCTAACGAAAGTACGATATGGTTCGCCGCAGGTGGCGAGAGTGGGACGAGGAGACGACGACGAATGAAAACATACACGGCGAAGCCGGATTCTTTTGAGCAAGCGTGGCTGGTGGTGGATGCGCAAGGTCAGACAATGGGCCGCCTCGCGGTAGAGGTTGCGAAGGTGCTGCGCGGCAAGCACAAGCCTATCTTCGCGCCGAACCAAGACACGGGCGACTTTGTGATCGTGGTGAATGCGTCTGGGATTGTGATTACGGGCAAGAAGGGCGCCGAGCCCGTCTACCATCACACCGGTTGGCCTGGAGCGCTCAAGATGATTACGAGGTCCGGCGAGCTCGCCAAGAAGCCTCAGGAAGCGTTTCGGCGCGTGGTGCGCGGCATGCTGCCGCACAACCGCCTTGGAGACGCGATGATAACGAAGCTGAAGGTCTATGCCGGTCCGGACCATCCGCACGCGGCGCAGAAGCCCGTGAGCTGGATGCCGGCCGGGCTACAAGGAGAATAAGCGTGGCAATAGCTGTTCGGTACTATGGGACCGGTAAGCGCAAGGATGCGGTCGCTCGAGTGTGGATTGTGGCAGGATCCGGCGACGTAACCATCAACGACAGGCCCGGCGCCAAGTATCTGGGTCGGTTGGTTTTGCAGCGCCTGGTGCAGCAGCCCTTCGAGGCCACCGAGACTGCGGGCCGTTTCGACGTCATCGCGCGCTGCAAAGGCGGAGGCACGAGCGGTCAGGCCGGCGCCATTCGCCACGGCATCAGCAAGGCGCTGCTTGAGGCAGATCCCGATCTGCGACCCGTGCTGCGCAAGCTCGGTTTTCTCACCCGAGACCCAAGGGTGAAAGAGCGCAAGAAGTATGGCCGCAAGCGCGCCCGCCGAGGATTCCAGTTCAGTAAGCGATAGTTCACGTTTAGAGCGCAAACCTCGTGCTCGCAATGCAGACGGTTGGCAAGCTGTAGGGGCGAAGCATTCGTCGGAGACGTCCTCGTAGGTGAGGATACGTCTTATGCGAATGCGTCGCCCTTTTTGCGTGGGGTGGGAGACCACGAAGGATTTCGGCCAAACCCAGTGAACAACGTGGCACGGGCGTCCTGCCCGTGAACCAGAAGCGTGGCACGGGCGTCCCGCCCGTGAATCCTCATGCGCGGGACGCGCATTCCACGCGATGGGCAACCGTAGGGGCTACCCCCCGTGGTTGCCCGGGATCGTCCACGGACCACCGACAATGGGAGCAGCAGCCCTTTAGGGGCAATTCGTCTTGTTTCCGGGCAGGCACAGGGGCCCGCCCCTACCCGAAAACGCACCACCCAAGGGGCACGGGCGTCCCGCCCGTGGACATGAAGCGTGGCACGAGCGTCCCGCCCGTGAATCCTCATGCGCGGGACGCGCATGCCACGCGATGGGCAACCGTAGGGGCAACCCTCCGTGGTTGCCCAGGATTGAACGCGGACCACCGACAATGGGAGCCGCAGCCCTTTAAGTGCAATTGGCCTCGTTTTCGGGCAGCCACAGGGGCCTGCCCCTACCGGCATGTGCGCACCTAAATCGCGATCGTAAGGGCGACCCTTGTGGTCGCCCTCGTAGCGGTAGTGTGGCACGGGCGTCCCGCCCGTGAATCCTCATGCGCGGGACGCGCATTCCACGAAGACACATCGGAGCGCGGGCGTCTCGCCCGCAACGGCAGCGCCTGAGCGGCCCGGCCCTGCATGAGGCGTCTCGCGATCTGCGAATGCGCCCGAGACGGGCGCGCTCCGAAGGACACCGGATATGCCACGTACGCCTTTGGCGGGACCTCAATTCGCAGGCGCCAAGATCCAAAGGACAAAAAGGGGGTTGGAGCCCATTGGCTCCAACCCCCTCACACTTGTCTGCGTTCTTAGCGACAGAACGCTGCGCGCCTATTGCAGCGTAGACGGCATCCCGGTGGTCCCGCCGCCCAGGCCACCACCCCTTGCGCCCGGAGGCGGAATGAATTGCCTTGCCCCCTCACCCATCAGGTGAATCATTCTCTCGAAGTCCAGCGGCATGAAGAACCTCGCAGTGGAGGCATCGTCGCGATAGTGGCCGGTGGAGACCATCGCAGAGTCGATCCCGCCGAACATATTGCAGAGGTCATCGGCGGTGATACCTTTAGGCGTGTCCTTCATGGCCTCTTCAATCATGGGCCGGAATCTCTCCATAATGCGAGCGAAGTTGACCAAGGCGAACTGCTGAGTTCCAGCAGTCATCATCGGTTTCAGCGCCTTAAATGCAGGGTCGTCCACAAGCGAGGGCTGGTGGCCGGAATACGAGGCCACTGCTCGATCCAGCATTCGCTGCGACGAGGCGAGAATAACTGCCTTGCCTATTTGAGCATGCAGGAACGACTTGCCCTTTAGCATCTTCGTCACTTCGTCCTGTCCCGGTGCAGCCTGCTTGGGCTGCTGCGGCGAAGGTGCGCTGGGAGCGCGAAACGGGTCCTCGCCGAAGCTCGACGATGGAGCGCCTCCGGGCCTGCCTCCCGGTACTACCGAGCTCATAAAGCCCTCACTGACCTGCCCGGCAGCGTCGGTGATACCCTTCTGCATGGCTGCTTCGGTTTTTGAATCCAGCCTGTAGACGGTGCTTCCACCTGCCTCTGCTGAAACGAACTTGATGGGCGTGGAACCGGGCGTGGCGGACTGCTTCTCTATGGCGGCCCTCACGGCTGCGGCAAGAGCTGCGGGATCCGCCCCATTCGCATCATCGAGCAGGATCATCATGTCGAGCATCGAGTCCTTCTCTTCGCTGTCCGGATAGAAGCCAACCCAGGCGTTTCCCTCGAACGCTGGCAGGACCTGTTTCTCGAGGTCGATGCCGGTCTGCTTCTCGACTTCGGCAATTCCCTCATCAATGCTCTTCTTCATCTCCGGCGTCTGGTCAAAGATCTCCGTCAAATAGTTCCAGTAGTGGCTAGCCTGCGACATTCCCATCACGCCATAGGCTCCGCCGGGCATCTTTTTGAAGGCGGCATCATCCATGGCTGCAATCTGGTTGAATGCCTTCATGCTGGGCATCTTGGAAACGTCCACGGGCATCTTCACGTCAAACTGAATGCCCTTGTCCCGCATCGTGGCAGACATCGCCATCCACTTCATGAAGTTCGGGGCGGGCTGCGATGAGGCGCCGGTGAGCGACTTGGTCTGCTCTTGTATCATGTCCACAAAGCCGGGACCTGCAAAGAACATGAAGTTTGCGTCTTCCGGCAGGGCCGCTCGTGCTTCCTGGAACGTGGGCAGCGACGCAAGGCTCTTGCTTGGGTTGCCCCGAACAGCAAAGATGCGGCCCAGGTTCGCAGGCTTGTCTGTTAGCACCAGATAGTTTGCCACGAGAGCCGCGGACGTGCGAATCTTCTTCAGATTGTAGTAGGTCTCGCCGCTCACCGAGTCCTTCGCTCCGTCCTTCGCCAGCAGCGTGGCCACGGCCTGTGCGTCGTCCACCTCCATGAACGCCACGAACTCGGGAGTCGCCTTCTTGTCCGCAACAGGGAGGACGGCAAAGGCAAAGTTCTGCGTGATGTGCTTGCGAATGTCCGCGGCGATTGGCGACTTCTCCATCATCTCCATCAGCATCTCGTCGAGCTTCTTGTCTAGGCCCTCCTTCTTGAGCGCGTCGTCGATGCGCGTGAAGAGGGGCACCTGCTGTGCGGATGGCTGGGTGTCGACCGTGATGACCATCAGCGCGTCCGCAGGAATGAGGTGGATTGCAGCCTCGCCGGGCCGGTTCGACAGGGCCTTGTAGGCCATCACTGCACCAACGGCGCAGACCGCCGCAAGGGCGAAAAGGAGGCCCATCGACCGCTTGCGCGCGGCGCCTCCGGGCGCTCTGCCCGGCATGAACTCGGGTGTACTCATCTGAATGTCCTCTCATTGGGAGGGCCCGATGGCCCGTTGGACAGAAAGTGTGGCGATTGAACCTTATAATTCGGCAGGTGCGGCAATAGTCCTCTACGCTACGTATTTCACTGAGCGTCGGTTTCAACGCTCTTCAACCAGGACCTCACGAACTGCCTGCCGAACTGAATCCTCAAGTCACGCTGAAAAGGAGTCGAGATGAACTCAACCACAATTACACACGCCGTTCTGACTGCGTGCGCACTGTTCATATTATGGCCGTTGCAGGCCGGCGCGCAAGCCCTGGATGCCTCTGGCCTGAAAGCCGCGCTCGCCTCCGGCCCCACCGGGGACGCTGCGGTCGCCTTGGCGGCAAGGCTGCAGGCCCAATTCGCCAAGGACAAACTGGCTGCCGGAGTCGTCCTTCGCGGCGGCGCGCTCGAGGCGGCTTGGGTCATTGAGGCGCCTGGATCCGCTGCTTTGCCAACCGTTGCCTCAGAAGACGGCGCGTTCAAGCTCGCGCTCCACCGGCTCGGAGCGACCGATGTCTATGCGGGAGCGGCCTCGCTTCCGAGCGGCACCGGCATGACATGGGCTATTGATGTGGGCGGCACGAAGAAGGGGGGCGGGCAGCTCGAGGTCTATTCGGTCGATCCGCTGACTTTGCCGGACGCAGGTGTTCCCAAGGGCAAGCTGACCCAGCAGCCGGCCTGGGAGAGCAAGGTGTTTGAGGGCACCAAGCGCGACTGGTGGGTCTATGTGCCGGCGCAGTACAGACCGGAGAATCCGGCCTGCGTGATGGTCTTCCAGGATGGCGCCAGCTATCGGGATGTGGTCCAGACCGTGTTCGACAATCTGATAGCCAGGGGCGATATGCCGGTGACGGTGGCGATTCTCATCAATCCAGGCGCCTTCGCGGACGGCCGCAGCAACCGCAGCTTCGAGTACGACACGCTGAGCGACCAGTATGCGAGGTTTCTGCTCGAAGAGATCCTGCCGGAAGTCTCAAAGACAGTGAAGCTTCGGACAGATGCAGCCAGCCGCGCCATCTCCGGCATCTCGAGCGGCGGCATCTGTGCGTTCACGACGGCGTGGGAACGGCCCAATGAGTTCAGCAAGGTGCTCTCGTGGGTAGGGAGTTTCACCAACATCGCCAGCGGACCGTCGCTGCGAGCAGGCGGCCACAACTACCAGGCGCTCATCCGCAAGTCGGACCCAAGACCGATCCGCGTCTTCCTTCAGGATGGATCGAACGACCTGGACAACAACCACGGCAACTGGCCCCTGGCAAACCAGGAGATGGCGAAGTCGTTGGCCTTCAAGGGTTACGACTACAAGTTTGTCTACGGTCAAGGGTTTCACAGCGCAGCGCACGGAAGGGCGATCTTTCCTGCGTCG
>VFKD01000303.1 GCA_009885735.1 bacterium | reverse complement strand
GAGGCAAGGCACGCGACGGGGTGATGTGCTACAGCCACGCCTCGGGGCGAGACCCGGTGGAGTGCGAAGACAGCGTGCGCGCGCTCATGGCGAAGGGCTTCAAGGTTATTCGCGCGCAGCTTGGAGCCTACGGCGGGGCGGGAGTGGTGGGGCAGCTTCCGCCGGTCTCGCCCGGAACTCCCTCCACCGGCATCTATGAGCCCACGCCGAACGTATTGGCCACGCCCAAGCTCTTCGAGCACCTGCGCAGCAAGCTCGGGATGGAGCTGGAGCTCTTCCACGACGCCCACGAGCAGCTTGCGCCCATCGAGGCAGTTCGGTTGGTGAAGGACCTCGAGCCCTATCGTCTCTTCTTCCTAGAGGACCCGCTCATGCCGGAGCACCGCGAGAGCTGGCCGCTGCTGCGAGCCGCCTCGGCCACTCCGCTGGCCATCGGCGAGATATTCAACTCGCGGTGGGACTGCCTGCCGCTCTTCATGAACCGCTGGATAGACTTTATTCGCATCAAGCCGCTGCACGTGGGCGGCATCACCGAGGCGAAGAAGATCATGACGCTTGCGGAGCCCTTCAACGTCCGCAGCGCCTTCCACGGCGCGGCGGATATCGGGCCGGTGGCCCAGGCTGCGTCGATCTCCCTTCAGGCGGTGATACCAAACTTTGGAGTGCAGGAATGGACCCGCTTCCCGGAGGCTGCCTACGAGGTGGTGTCTGGAGTCTGCCGCATGGAGAACGGCTTCGCCCACCCGAATGAAGCGCCGGGCCTGGGAGTGGACGTGGATGAGGAGAAGGCCGCGAAGTACCCGTACGAGCTTGCGTTCATGCCCCTCGTGCGCAGGGCGGATGGGAGTATGCATGTGTATTAGCGGAGTTGCGGCTACAGAAGGCTTGCGCTACCTAGGCACCTATGGTGAACAACCAATTGGTTCCCATCTTGGGCACTGCAAGCGTACCGATTTGCCCAGTTCAATCGTCTGACTGAGGAATGAGTCCGTCGACAACTTACGGGAATCCTTGCCATGCGCCGACTCCTATTGCTAACGTTTGTCATCTCGCTGATCTCCATGCGGTTAGCCCTTGCACGTGCCCAACATCAGGCCCAGCAGGAGCTCGATCTCGCTCTCCTCTCCTCCGTAGAGAAGCAGAACACTGCGGAAGTCGACGACCTGCTCTCGCGCGGAGCGAACCCGAACGCTCGCTACGCTAATTCACTGACTGTACTGATGGTGGCGATACGAACTGGGCGTCGGGCAATCGTCAACATGCTCCTTTGCCGAGCAGCTGACTTGAGCCTCAGAGACCGTCGAGGTAATAGCGCTCTTCACGTCGGCATGGTCCTATACAACAGGGGTGTAATGTCACTCCTGTTGGAGGCCCAGCCGAATCTGGAATCTAGGAACAAATACGGTGAGACGCCATTGATGCTAGCGGCGGAATCGGGATATGAAGAGGCATTCGAGTTGCTGGCCAGCCGTGGCGCTGATGTTTTGGCGCGTGATTGGAGAGGACGAACCGCGCTTCACCATGCGTGCGAGGCCAATGCGCCTCGGCTTGCGATTGTGGATGCTCTTGTTTCTAGAGGAGTTCCAGTCGGCACGAGAGACTCCAGTGGGCGAACCGCCCTTGCGTGTGTTCTTGATGGCGGTGGATCGGATCGTGGAGGACACGACTATACGAGGCACGTCATCACCAAGCGGTTGATTGAGGCAGGATCAGACGTAAACGCAACTGCAAGAAACGGCAGCACACCCATCATGTTGGCGGCGGGAAGTACAGGTATTGACACGGTGATGCTTCTGCTCGAGCGCGGGGCGGACGTGCGTGCAAAGGACGCCGGTGGGCACAATGCACTTAGCTACATGATCCAGAATGGCCATGGAGACTACTCTGCAATTGCATCGGCACTCATCGAACGTGGCGCTGATGTTCGTGTGGTGGGAAAGTCACGAGACAGCGGTCGGACACCCATTCTCATAGACGCGGCGCGGCATGCCGCGGACGTCGTAGTGAGCAAGATGCTCGAACGTGGCGTGAACGTGGAAACTCAAGACAGCTGGGGAAGAACGGCGCTGATGATTGCGGTTGAGGCTGAGTCGTTGGCAACCGTGACGCAACTGCTGGAAAATGGCGCAAACGTTAACGCTCGCGATGACGAAGGCAAGACACCGTTCATGTATGCAACCAATGGCCCGGACTATTCGAAAATTGCAAGCCTATTGCTAGAGCACGGGGCAGACGCGCGTGCATGTGACAAGCAAGGCCGAACAGTGTTGATGTCTGCAGTTCCTGCAGGCGATGCGCAGCTCATCAATGAGCTAGTGAGTAAAGGTGCAGACGTGAATGCGAAGGACCGGGATGGAAACACCGCTCTGATGATTCCCGAGTGGGGCTGGGACCCCGAGGAAGAGTCCACCGGCGCTCGCGCGGCTCTCATTGCTGCTGGTGCCGAAGTGATGGCCCGAAACCGACAGGGGATGACACCGCTGCACTGGGCCGCGCGAGATGGCAGGCCCGCCGCAATTAGGTTGCTGACCAAGTCTGGCGCAGACATCAATGCGCGAGACCGTAAGGGCAGGACAGCCTTGCACTCCGCAGCGGACTTTCAGGAGTGGCATCATACCGCTGGGGGATATCTTTGCGATGAGGCCGCTCGGGTACTTCTTGACCATGGCGTAGACGTCAATGCACGAACAAGGGATGGGCACATCGCACTGGACTATGCCATTCGTAAGCAGAGTGGTGATGAGATTGTGCGAGTCCTTATACAGGGTGGCGCAGACGTGAACCGCAAGGACCCAAATGGCGTCACTCCACTCATGTGGCACGCGCATCGATATGAAAACGCCGCGATAAGAAGCTTTGGCGAGGAAGTGACGGAGGCGCTATTGCGCAAAGGCGCTCGTATAGGTCTCATTGAGGCTCTCTTGATGTCAGACTATTCAACTGCCCTTCAACAGGCAAGAGTTTCTGACGACGTTGATACCCCAGGACCCTTCAGCGAAACCGCACTCATGATCGCCGCTAGACGAGGATATTCCGACATCGTGGACCTGTTGCTGGACAAGCGAGCAGATGTGGGGCGTACGGATAAGCGCGGCAGAACGGCACTTCACTTTGCAGTAAATGCGCTTGCACAGAGCGTAACGGACTACAAGGAACCTCCAGATGAGACGGGCGTTCCTAAACCCGCTCGACTTGACATCGTCAGATCGCTGCTGAAAGCCGGCGCCGACCCATCGGCCGTATTCCTTCCGATTTTTGATAACCGTTCGCAATGGCGTGGTCGCACGTATCGCAAGGAATCGGCGCTGCAGTGGGCGGAAGCACGCAAATACAACGAGATTGCGGCGGTGCTGCGAGATGCAATAGCTCAACAACAAGCAGCCGCGAAGCGGACACATGCCTGGACTGAACAATGGGACTAGTCCCAGGATGGAGGCGAATTGCGTTGCGAGTGATTGCCACTAGTCTGCCCCTGCTGCTCTTCACACTCATGGGGTGCTCGTTCTCTGGATGGACCCACGCAATGCCCCAGCCCACCTCCGACGCCGACTGGCCCAACGTCGGAAACGACAAAGGCGCGATGCGCTACTCGACGCTCACGCAGATCGACCGCTCGAACGTCGCGAAGCTGCAGGTCGCTTGGACCTACCGCACTGGAGACGCCGGCAAGGGAACCGCCCTCGAGTGCGTGCCCATCGTTATCAAGGGCGTGATGTACCTCACCACGGTCGGCCTCAAGGCCGTGGCGCTGGACGCCGCGACGGGCCGCGAGATCTGGAAGTTCGACCCCTATGCCGAGCCCAGAATCAAGTCGCGCCCGTATGCTTCGCACGTGAACCGCGGGCTGGCCTACTGGACTGATGGCAATGAGGCGCGGATTCTCTATGGAATCCCAGCCGGATGGCTCGTCGCGCTCGATGCCAAAACCGGCAAGCCGGACCCGAAGTTCGGTGAGGGCGGCCTCCTCGATCTCCGGAAGAACATGGGGCGCTATCTGAATAGTCTGGAATACGGCGTCACGTCGGCTCCTGCAATCTACAAAGATACTGTCATTCTTGGCTTCCTGTGCGGCGAAGGTCCTGGCTTCGAAGCGCCGGGGGATGTGCGCGCCTTCGACGTCCGCACAGGCAAGGAGGCGTGGCGGTTCCACACGGTTCCCGGTCCCGGCGAGATCGGCAATGAGACATGGAAGAGCGGCTCGGCAAAGAACCACGGGGCGGCGAACGCCTGGAGCGGCGCCACCGTAGATGAGGAGCGCGGACTGGTGTTCGTGGGAACCGGTTCCGCAGCGCCGGACTTCTATGGGGGCGACCGGCCCGGCGACAACCTCTTCGCGAACTGCACCATCGCGCTGGACGCGAATACCGGCAAGCGCGTGTGGCACTTCCAGACGGTGCATCACGACATCACGGACCACGACCTCCCTACGTATCCGAACCTGGTTACGGTGAACCACGCCGGCAAGCAAGTGGACGCAGTGGCGCAGGTGACCAAGACGGGTTTCGTCTACCTTTTCGACCGCGTTACGGGTAAGCCTCTCTTCCCCATTGAGGAGCGCAAGGTCCCGAAGTCAGACGTGCCCGGAGAGAAGTCTTCCCCCACTCAGCCGTTCCCGCTGAAGCCGCCTCCATTCGCCCGGCAGACGATTACCGAAAAGGATCTCACAGACCTATCACCTGAAGCTCACTTCGCCGCGCTGAAGCAGTTCCGCAAGCTCCGTACGGACGGCCCGCTCACTCCGCCAAGCCTTCGCGGCAGCCTCGCGGTTCCAGGGCTTCTGGGAGGGGCGAACTGGTCCGGCGCCTCCTTCGACCCGACCACGGGCATCCTGTACGTCAACTCAAACAACTTGCCGTACATCCTGCAGCTCAAGAAGAGCCTGGACGGGAGCAACTATCCCTTCGACTTCATGGGATACACGCACTTCCTAGACAAGGACGGGTATCCCGCTATCAAGCCTCCGTGGGGCCTTCTCACGGCCATCGACCTGAACAAGGGCACCATCGCGTGGCAGGTGCCGCTGGGCGAGTTCCCAGAGCTGAAGGCAAAGGGAATTCCGCAGACCGGCACGAAGAACTTCGGCGGCACCATCGTCACGGCCAGCGGCATCCTCTTTATCGGCGGCAGCGCGGACGAGATGTTCCATGCGTTCGACAAGGCCACTGGAAAGCTGCTCTGGGAGACGAAGCTCCCCGCGGGAGGATATGCCACGCCCTGCACCTATTCGGTGAATGGCCGCCAGTTCGTCGTCATAGCAGCGGGCGGTGGCGGGAAGGCCGGGACGAAATCCGGCGATTCGTATGTTGCGTTTGCGGTGCCGCAATGACGGCCGCCGCACGGCCCGTAGGAATGAATTCCGAGCTGGGTGACCTTCGGCCCAGTGTCCCTCTTCAGGGACACGATGCAGACCGTACGTTCGTTGTGCCCGCGAAGGCGGCCACTGGGCTGGAAGCCACCGAGCGATGGATTTCAATCCGTTGAGACCCATGCCATCAGCAGTAATGGAGAACAATGTGACTCTACACAGACTCATTTTCGTGATCGCATGCTTGAGCAGCATTCTAGGGTCGACCAGCGCAAGTGCAGACAAGATCCAGCTCGTCGCAGGCGGAGGCACGGGCGGCGACGGCGGACCTGCCAAGCAGGCGCGGCTGGTTAGTCCGTTCGGAGTTGGCTCCGATGCTGCGGGCAATCTCTACGTGGTCGAGATGGCGGGCGGAGAGCGGGTGCGCAAGATAGATACCCATGGCGTCATCACTACCGTGGTGGGAACCGGTGAGACCGGCTACTCTGGAGATGGCGGACCCGCAATCAAGGCTCGCATGAACGGCGCACACCACCTGCTCGTTCTGCCAAACGGCGACATCTTGCTCGCCGATACCTGGAATAACTGCGTTCGCCGAATAGATCATCAATCTGGCATTATCACCACGATTGCCGGAACCGGCGAGAAGGGCTTTTCCGGGGACGGCGGTCCTGCAACACAGGCGAAATTTGGAGGCATCTATTGTCTGGCTCTCAGCCCAGAGCTAGATCGTCTCTATGTATGCGATCTGGACAATCGACGCATTCGCGCCGTGGACATGAAGACCGGCATCGTCACAACTGCTGCGGGCAATGGCGACAAAGGCGTTCCGGAGGATGGGCACGATGCCGCGGCGTCCCCACTCGCAGATCCTCGCGGTGTAGCAGTAGATTCCAGGGGCAGTCTCTACATTCTGGAGAGGGGCGGCAACGCGCTTCGAGTTGTTTATACGGATGGCAAGATTCAAACGGTAATCGGCCTGCCGAACCACGGCTTGCCTCCGGATATTGGCAGCTTGAGCGGACCAAAGCACCTCGCCATCGACCGCGCAGAGAATGTGCTCATTGCCGACACCGAGAATCATCGAATTCTCAAGTATAACGTTAGCACGAAGAGGACCCGCAGAATCGCCGGTACCGGAAGAGCCTCCGCAAAAGGCTCCGCAGCCAGTGCTGGAGTTGGCGGACCGGCCGGAAAACTGAACCTCAATCAGCCTCACGGGGTGTTCCCGGCGGCGGACGGCTCCTTTTACATTGCAGACAGCACGAATGGGCGAGTGATCCACGTACGCCCGTGAAGGACACGGTTGCCCGCCAATACCCAAGTTTACCTCCTGGAGAATCTACATTATGTTAAGATCCGGTGTCGCCCTCGCAGGACTGCTTTGCGCAATATACATGTTCGTGGATCACGCCGAGACGAAGGCCAATGGCGTTCAGGCGTCGGTCGCATCCTGGCCGCAGTTCCGCGGGCCAAATCGCGACGACATCTCCATCGACAAGGGCTTGTTGGCGGAGTGGCCGAAGGACGGTCCGCCTGTGGCCTGGAAGGCTGCGGGAGTAGGAGAAGGTTTCTCAAGCGTCTCCGTATCAGGCGGCAGGGTCTTCACGATGGGGAACCGCGACGGGACCTCCTATGTTCATGCACTGAACCAGGCCACTGGGATTCTGCTGTGGTCCACCAAGGTTGGCGCTGCCGGAGGCAACTTGGGCTGCACTCCGACTGTGGACGGCGACCGGCTCTACGCGATTGGGCAGGAAGGAGACCTCGTTTGCTTGAGCATAGTGGATGGCGCCGTCAGGTGGCGGAAGAACTTCAAGAAGGACTTCGGCGGCAATTGCGGCGGTTGGAACTATACGGAATCGCCACTCGTGGATGGGGACAAGCTTGTCTGCACACCCGGCGCTGCGAGCTCGCTGCTGGTCGCGCTCGACAAACGGACCGGGAGCGTGATCTGGAAGTGTCCCTCCCCGTTTGGAGAGGCGACGGCGGGATACTCTTCCATGGTGATAGCCGAAGTGGGAGGCAATCGCCATTATGTTCAGCTAACTGCCGGCGGCGTAGTCGGTGTTGGGGCAAAGGACGGCAAGCTTCTCTGGAGCTACGACAAGCTTGGCAACAATACCGCCAATATCCCGTCGCCAATCGTACTGAAGGATCGGGTGTTTTGCTCCGCAGGCTACGGAAAAGGGGCGGCTCTTCTCCAGCTTACCGCCAACGGCAGTTCGGTCAGCGCCAGGGAGCTCTACTTCAACCGGGGGTTGACGAACAAACATGGCGGGCTGGTGTTGATCGGGGATCACGTGTATGGGGACCACGATGACAGCGGGCGTCCATTCTGTGCGGAGGTGAACTCAGGAAACGTTATCTGGCGAAAAGTAGAGCGAGGGCCTGGCAGAGGGTCCGCCACAGTCACCTACGCCGACGGCCACCTCTACTTCCGCTTCGACAACGGCATCATGGCGCTCGTGGAGGCGTCGCCGCGTGCTTACAGAGAGATCAGCACCTTCAAGATCCCCAACTCGGGCTCGGCCAGTTGGGCGCACCCTGTGGTAGTTGGCGGGCGAATGTACTTGCGCGAGCAGGACACGCTATGGTGTTACAACGTGAAGCAGCAATAGGAGGCGGTAATTCCAGCATTAGAGATTCCGCGCGCCAAACGTGTCGCCAGCGCGGATGTCCCCTGTATCCCACCCCTTTCGGAACCAGCGTGTTCGCTGAGCCGAAGTGCCATGAGTGAACGAATCCGGCACGACATAGCCTTGGCTCTTCATCTGCAGACGGTCATCGCCAATAGCGCTTGCCGCTGCCAAGCCGTCGTCTATGTCCTTCTTGTCGAGAATGCTTCGCATCTTCTGAGCATGGTGCGCCCAAACACCGGCGTAGAAGTCGGCCTGAAGCTCCAGCCGCACCGAGGCTTCGTTCGCATCTTCCTTACTCATCTGGCGTTCCTTGGTGTGAATGCGGTCCAGCACTCCGAGTTGGTTCTGAACATGATGTCCTATTTCGTGGGCAACAACATACGCTTGCGCGAATTCACCGGATGCTCCAAGCTTCTGCTTGAGGTCATCGAAGAAGCTAAGGTCGATGTACACCTTCTGATCTTCTCCACAATAGAACGGTCCTACAGCCTTGCTTGCTAGCCCACACGCTGAGTCAACAGAACCGCTAAAGAGTACCAGCTTGGGCTCCTGATATCTCGTCCCTCGCTTGCTAAAGAGCTTGGTCCATACATCCTCGGTGTCAGCCAGGACCTTGGAGACGAGTTGAGCGCGCTGCTTTTCCTCTGGGGTTGCCTTGTAAGCTGCCGTTTTGCCTGCCTGCCCGTCTGTGAAGCCTGACAGTATCTTGGAAGGGTCTCCACCTAGAGCCATTACGATCAGGGCTACGACTGCGACCCCGATTCCTCCTCCCACTATCCCTCGCGGTGAGACTCCCCGACGGTCCTCAACGTTCGCACTCTCCCGGAGTCCGCCCAATCGCATACCGCACCTCCTACAGTTGCCCCAACACCAGACTCCGACGCTGGCATTGAAGAAGGACGTAATCGACTGAGATAATGTTCGAGACCGGACTCACGAGCGTACGAAGGACAGGGAGTTCACAGCAGCAGCCTCGGTGCCAGGGCCAGAAGCGTACGTTCGCAGGACGCCCAGCTGCAGGCTTCACAGCCGGCCCTTCAGGGCACGACGCAAGGACGGACCAGTTGCGGTGGTTGCCCGGAGCGGCGAACGGCCCCGCTGTGATGCGTTCCGCCGACCGTCCTGCGGACGGAGGTGCGCCAACACACATCGCGCGCCGGTGACGTTGCGTCCGCAGGGCGCCCAGCTGCAGGCTACCTAGCCGGTCCTTTAGGGCTCGGCGGCACAACACGCGTGCCCGGAGCTATGTAGTAAGTCGCAGATGTCGGCTTGCGCCCGAGGGTGCGTCTTCCGCCACGAGCAGGCTCACAGCCACCTCGGTGCAGTCGTGAAACTTCGGACAGTAGACGCACTCGGTCCAGACCTTACGCGGGAGGAGGGCTCGGTCGATGCGCTCGAACATCATTTTCTCAAAGAGCTCAGGAACATATGTAAGGGCGAAGACCTGAGCCACTCCCATGTTCCTCGCTTCGGCGATGCATGCCTCGATCAGCGCCCTGCCGTAGCCCTTGCCTTGGCTCGCCTCGGCCACTGCAAGAGACTTCAGCTCGGCCAGGTCCTTCCAGCTCACATGCAGGGCAGCACAGCCCACCACCTGGCCCTGCTCCTCCACCACCCAGAAGTCGCGCACATTCTCGTAGAGCTGGCTCAGGCTCCGTGGGAGCATCAGGTCCTTCTCGGCGAAACCGTTCACGAGCTTCTGCACCGCAGGGACGTCGCGAACCGACGCCTTGCGGACAGTGGAAACCTGAGCGTCCAGGCTCAACATTGGAGCAGCTCCATCCGGCTGACCGCTGCGGCAACTTCGCTGTTGCAGAAAACTGCAGGCGCTCCGCCGGTGTGGAGGAAGACGACACGTCTTCCCTCGAGCGATCCCTCCGCAGCGAGCCCCATCAACCCGGCCATCGCCTTGCCGGTGTACACTGGGTCCAGCAGAACCCCTTCGAGCTGCCATGCGAGGCGCATCGCCTCCAGCGCCTCTCGAGTGGCTAGCCCGTATGCTGGACCCACAAACCTGTCATCCAGCCGAACCTCGGCCGGATTGAACCGATGCTGCAGACCACGAAGACCGGCCGCCTGGGAAGCGATGTGCGCAGCGTCCTCCTCGGAGCCAGGGTCGAGATCCACGCGAATTCCCAGCAGGTCCAGCGAGGTATCCGCCGCTCCGGCCATCAGGCCCCCATAGGTTCCCCCGCTGCTGCTGGCAAACACCACGAGTGCCGGCTCGCCTCCAAGCTGATCCGCCATCTCAATGGCTGCGTCGAAGTAGCCCTGTGCACCCACGGCATTGCTTCCGCCTATCGGAATGACATAGGGCCTGCGACCCATTGTCCGAAGCCTAGCTGCCTCTGCCACCATCAGAGGGCCACGGTCGTCGCCGTTCGCCACAAACGTCACATGCGCGCCAGCGAGCTTGTCGAGCAGCAGATTCCCGTGCGGAGCCTCGGGCGCCATACCGGACAGGAAAAGGCGGCACTCGAGCCCCGCGCATGCCGCCGCAGCGGCGATGACCCTGGCGTGATTTGACTGAACCGCTCCCGCGGTTAGCAGC
This sequence comes from bacterium, assembly GCA_009885735.1. Taxonomy (GTDB): domain Bacteria; phylum Armatimonadota; class Chthonomonadetes; order Chthonomonadales; family CAJBBX01; genus VFKD01. Next base: position 7,139 of record VFKD01000303.1, on the reverse strand, counting down.
ACGTCCGCGCCTTGCAAGAGAGCATCGTATAGCAGATACTCAGCCTTGCGCACCTTGTTGCCGCCCATTGCGAAGCCCGTTAGGTCGTCCCGCTTAATCCAGAGGTCGATGCCGAGTTGTGCGCCGAGGCGATGCAATGGGTGCAGCGGCGTTGGCAGCGAAGCAAGAATGAACCGGTTCAAAGCGCTCCTGCCACCTTACTTCCGAAGCACGAGTGGCGCGGCGCCATAGAGATCGCGATTGACCTCAAGGGGTTCAAACGCACTTCCGGTATAGCGGAACCGAAATGTCTCGCGATAGCTGTCTCTGCCAATGGTAGTTAGAGACAGAATAAGCGTGTCACCGCGGCTCACCCAGGTGCCCTCGTGCTTCAGATCGCGCTTCTCGTCGTCGAGCATCTGCACCAAACGTCCCCACTCCGCGCGCGCGCCACGAATTCGATTTGGGTCTCCAGACCCGACGAATTTGGTGGAGAGATATGCGACTCCATTCTCTTTCAACTCCAGCTTGCGCTCCATGTAGCCGTCCTCGCCGCGCAGCTTCTGCATGGCGACCGCGGTTCCGGCGAACGCATCTCGATTACTCCTGTCCTTCGGCTCGGACCGAGGCTCTGCCGCATCACGCCGAGGAATGTAGCCAATCTCCTTGCCCAGCACGAATTGCGTGCTTCCATAGAGATCGCGGCTATATCCGGTGGCCACGAGGTCGCTTCTAACCAGCCTAAACTGCAGTCTATCGCTTATCCGGTCACGCCCGAGCTTGTCGAGCTCCACCGTTATCTCGGAGCCCCTGGCATCCCACTTTCCGGTATGTATCAATCCCGGCATGTGCTTGGTGAGCTTGCCGAAGATGCGCCCCAAGCGCTCAATTCCCTCACTCGTTACACTTGGCTCGTATCCACGACGGCTATACATGGAGGTGATCTGCGCGCTGCCGTTCGAGCTTAGCTCCAGCATTCGAATAAGCCGACCGTCGTCACCCGGAATTGCTATATTCGTGTACCAGGTGCCGAAGAGCCGCTCATCGTCGGAAGGTCTGTCCGGTCTATCCGGACGGTCCGGGCGTCCTTCTGACGACCAGTCCGGACGAAATCTCTTCGGTTTGAGCTCGAAGTCCGTTCTGCCGTAGAGGTTTCTAGGATAGTCGTGAAGGTGAAGTGCGTCACGTCGCCACTCAGCGGCGTACCGGCCATTTCTTTTGCGACCGTCCAGTTCGGCAATGTCGAGGCTCACCGTCGTACCCCGACGCAGCCAGTCGCCCTTCTCTACCGCGCGGCGCTTGCGCACGAGGATGTCCAGGATGTCTCCGTTCTCCTCGAACGCTCTTTCTGGTAGGCGATCCTTGTCATCCGTGGAGAGCTCGGAGACGAGCTCATACCTGCCATCGCGCTTCAGGTCCAGCGTATACTTGATGCGAAGGTCGCCCTCGCGCCAGCTCCACCGCTTGGTGTATTCGTACTTACCGGTTATGTTCAGGGCAACGGCGGGCGGACTCAAGAGCCCGCCCGCGACCACGGCCACCAACACCGCTGATACGCGACTGTTCATGCTTCTTTCCTTGCTGACCGCGACTCGCACCGTCGCTTGTGTCCCTGCTGTCGGTTCAGTTCCCGCTATATCTTAATGTCCACAAGCCCGCTGATACCTACGCCCGGTACTCGTCGAATGTCGCTGATGCTCTTGGCGGCGATGGGAATGAGCGCGCGAATGCGAATGCCGAGCGGGCCAAACTTCGCCTCGATCTGTGCGACGGCCTTCACCTTCTCCACGGCATCTATCGGACCCATCACCTGGCATGCTCCCACCTGCTTGCCGCCGCCGCCCGAGATGATAGGCACAACCTTCGTGGCAAACTCGGTGTTGTCTTCAGGAGTCTTCGTGAGCTTGTTGAGAGCCTTGTTAATGTCCGGGCCAAACTTGTCCACTGCAAAGGCAACTCCTCCTGCTTTGAGCAGGTCTCCAAGCTGAGCGACGGCCACTCCTCCAAGGACGATGCTGAGGCCGAGAACGGCAAGCGGGACCCTAAGTCGTTGATACACGGTGTTCTCCTCCTAGTTGGCTAGTATTGGTTGCGACGACCTGTAAGTGGCCTATCGCCGAATGTCTCTATTCAACATTACCCCGAACTTTCGCAGTTGGCAACGTTCGGTCCTACGATATGAAACCGATTCGCGTTCCATCACTCTATGGAAGACGTCTTCTGAGGTCGAATGTGATGTCCTGCGGGTATAAGAGCGGTGGGAGACACCTCGCGTGACCAGTAGAGTAGATATCGGCCTTCCGGCACCGGATTTCGAGCTTGCGGACTTTAGGGGAGAAGGCTTTCGCCTCAGGGAGCACACTCAATCGGGAGCGGTTCTGCTTGTCTTCAACCGTGGATTCTTGTGACCGTTCTGCCAACGGCACATGGCGCAGTTGCGCCAAGACGAGAGCATACTTGCCGAGGCCGGCATTGAGGCAGTGATCGTTGGACCGGAGAAGCCCGAGGCCTTCCAACGCTTTTGGACAGTGTACGATATACCATTCGTCGGCCTGCCCGATCCAACACACAAGGTGTTGAATCTGTTCGGCCAGCAGGTGAACCTGTTCAAGCTCGGGCGCATGCCCGCGCAGGTGCTGGTGGACAAGGGCGGCATTGTGCGCTTCGCACACTATGGACACTCGATGACGGACATTCCAAGCGCAGCCGAGGTGATCGCCGCTCTGTCGGAGCGAGCAGACAATGCAGAGTAGACAGTCTGCCCGGAGGAGCCCTTCGTGAACAGTGTGATGGTTTCCGGATTCAGCAACTTTGGCGAGGTGGCGGATAACCCCAGCTTGAGACTTGCCCACCGGCTAGCCCAGGAGATCGCCACAGGCGCGATCCGGACCGTGATGGCGGATGCATCGTCGCTCAGCCTGCCAGTTTCATATGCTCGCGCTGGGCAAGTGCTCGAGGCAGCTCTCACGTTGTCCCAGCCGGACTTGCTGCTCATGCTCGGCGTGGCGCAGACAGCCGCGGAGCTTCGGCTGGAGACCACGGCGCGGGGAGTTCGGACCGCGCACGCTGCCGACTCGGATGGAACTGCAGGGCTTCCGTCCGAAATCGAACTGCCCGAGCCGCTTCACACTACACTGGATGCCGTTCGCATTGCGGAGCGCTTGGCTGGAATGGGGCACCCTGTGACTGTGTCGCACGACGCGGGAGGGTATGTGTGCGACAGCACGTATCATGCCGCGCTCAACGTCATTCACCGCCTTGGCTTGAAGACGCAGTGCCTGTTCGTGCATGTCCCTGCTGATGAGGGGACATTCGCCGAGCCAGCCGGCAGGCCGGTCGTGCGATTCGATGTGCAGTTGGCCGCGCTGAGGGCGCTGGTTGCCGTCTTGGCGGAAGCACCCTAGTCCAGATCCTCCAAAGCCTCACCATAAGTCCCATATGTCGCATTCGTCCCATGCCGTCCGCTCATCCTGAGCCCTCGACAGCCTCACCGTCGACTTGGCCTGCCCTGAGCCTGTCGAAGGGTCGAAGGACCACGCCGCTCGTGCCTCGCTTGGGAGAGGGAGTCCCGACTCAAGACCTTTCGGTTGCACGGAGGAAGTGGGCGAGCCGCGCCATGCACCCCTCTCCTCGGCCCTTCTGAGGAGAGGGGTTGGGGGGTGAGGTGCCCTTGACGTTGCCCTACTTCGCGACCTCGCGTCTTCGCGTGAGTATGTCGTTGACCTCGCCTCTGCCGTTAGGAACCCACATGCTTTTTCAGCAAGTCCTTCAGCCGTTTCCAGCCCTCTTCGCGCGCTTTCTTGTTGGGCTCGTTCCCGGCAGGGTCCTCGCCCGCTCGCATGAAGCCGTGCCCGGCGCCGTCGTAGATGACCGGCTCGTAGGTCTTGGAGGCGGCCTTCATCTTAGCTTCGGAGTCTGGAATAGTAGCATTGATGCGGGCGTCGTTGCTGCCATAGAAGCCGTAGACCGGGCAGGCGATCTTTGCCAGGTCTTCTGCGGTGGCAGGAGTAGCGCCATAGAACACGAACCCGGCCTTGATCTTGGGGTTGTTGGTAGCGTAGCGAAACGTCTGCCCACCGCCCCAGCAGAATCCGCCAACCGCGACCTTGCCGTTGCACGCCGGAAGCTTCGCTGCATACTCGGCCACGGCGTTGAGGTCCGCCGTAATCTGTGCCGGCGGGAGCTTCGAGATCGCCTCGCGCACGCCCTCGCCGCCGGGGAAGTCGCTCGTGCGGCCTCCGTTGGGTCCCGCGCCGCTCAAGAGGTCCGGAGCAATGGCGATGTACCCCGCTTCCGCCACCTGGTCGGCCACGCCGCGCACCCAGTCCGACAGGCCGAATATTTCGTGAATGACAATCATGGCGCCGGACTTCGCCTTCACCTCGGGGTAGACCACGAAGGCATGCACGGTGCGATCTCCGTGCTTAATCTGAACCCACTCCCCGTGCCGGGGCGACTTCGCAAGTCGCTCCTTTGCGAATTCCTGAGCGTCTGCGGGGAGGCACGCGACGGTGAAACAGACTGCGGCCACAGCAACTGCTTGTACGATTGAGATACGGAACATGATGGACTCCTTTCGGTGGGCTCCGGCAGCGTTAGGGTAATTGCGAGGGCTGGGAAGTCAGCCGTGAACTGGATCTACAACTGCGACTGAAGGATGCGCACCATGCGACGAAACGACGGCAGCTTGAGCCGCAGCGTATCAACGTCTAGTCGTGCAAGCAGGTTGAAAGAGGCAATACCCTTCTCATAGCGCACGGAGCAATTTCGACTAGCACTCCTGAGTGAATTCAATACGATTGGCGGCGCGATTGCTTCCAGGTTCGTCGACCTCGGAAGGCGCTTTGCCTCAAATCTAGGACCAAAGTGCTTGGCGAGAGCCCGATCGTCCGCCACGATCCATGTCTCCATGCATGTGGTCATGAGGTACAAGCTCTCATCCAACGAATTGGTCGGCTTGGACCATTTGTCATGTTTCAGTACATGTTGCCATACCTGCTCGATGTCCGATACCAAATGCTCGCTGTCTACCAGAAGTGCCGTGAAACCGTGACCTTGGCGTGCAATGTGCTTGCAATAGCTGTTATATGCATTACCACGGCTGCCGCTGGGTACAATCCGAATATCTGTGACTTGTACACCGACATTCTCTAGTAGGATGTGAAAGGCCTTACGGCACTCACTTTTCAGATCCCTTCGACCGCCACCTCCTTCGACATAGAGCCGAGGCCCACCTACCACCGGTTGCCACCAAGCTCTCCCCGAACCCATAGCTCGCCGAGACCATCTTGGCTGAGCCAATCCTTGAGCTCGACATGCACCAAGCGCGAAACTCTGGTTCCTGTGTCTGCCTTCTCGCAGACCAGCACACACTCGGGATCGTCGCTGAGCGCATCCACAAGTACGTCCGAATGAGTTGTCACAACGAGCTGCATGCGCATGCTTGCCTCCTGGATTATCCGGGCGAGTGATACGATAGCATCAGGATGCAAGCCGATCTCGGGCTCCTCGATACAGACTAGAGGTGGTGGATTCGGATCATTCAAGATGGCGAGCAAGCACAAGTAGCGCAGTGTACCATCAGACAGCCGCGTCGCCGGAAAGGTTACGTCGCCCTCAGTAACTACAACCTGTACATTGTTAGCGAAAACGCTGACGTCGAAGTCGGTAAAGTCTCGGTACAGGTCCTTCAAGCTAGACATCATTGATGCTTTTGCGATTGCAGACAGCCGTAGACGATTGAGCACAAGCCCTAGGTTGGCGAATGACTCATAGAGTTTGTCGTTTCGCTCATCTGCGGGCTGGGGAGAGCGCAACGGTGTGCCCCGACCGAACTGCCAGTCTGTGTAGAACATCATTCGCTCATATTGAGCAGCGACGAGGCCAATCTCTGGATAGGCCGCAGGATCCTTGAGTTGGGAGAGTATTGACTCCACCTGACTTACCGTCTCAGGAGGAAGGCTGCGAGTGTCGCGCTTAACCGAGACCATTGGGTGGCCGTGCTGGTATTTGTAGAAGTAATGCGGTTCGGATTCTCCTTCAGCTGGCGTTGACTGCTCCAGCCGCTCGTCTTCCATCACAAGGCCATGGGCTGTGCCCCGAAACTCGAGTGTATGTCGAACACCGGAAGAAGCTCCCGGGTTTGTGATTACGGCTTGAACTTGCGCGACCGCACCCTGATCCTTCATGTAAACCCATTCGAGAGCCCCACCACCTTTGCGCGTAACTGCGTTTAGGCTGGAATGACTCGCGGAGAGCAGACGCAAGATTTCGATGAGGTTCGACTTGCCGGAGGCGTTCGGACCGATCAGGACGTTGAGGCGGCGCAGGGGTATCGGCGCGGAGTCCGGGCCAAACGAGAGGATGTTGCGCGCCGTGATCTCCTGGATGAGGGGAGGCGGTAAACTGGTGCTCTCTGTGTTGGCCTGTGCCTTATTGCGTCTTGCCGTCATCAATGCGTCTCCGTTACTGTTCCCGGCAACCAAAACCGCCGAGCCTTTCCACCCTTCGACCCTTCGGCAAGCTCATGGCAGGCCAAGTCGACGGTGAGGTCCTTCGACTGCGGCTCGATACGGCTGAGCCGCGCTCAGGATGCGCGGGTGTGCGCTCAGGGCGAACCGGGTGATTCAGTCGTTAAGATCTCAGTTACTTTTTAATCAGTCGCCGGAGAGCCAATACTGTTCACTTGCGCAAGTCCGTTCGCCCTGAGCGCGCTTCAGCCGTATCAAAGCGCAGTCGAAGGGTGCTCATGCACGACACTACCATGTTGACAACTAATGTGCAATATAGTCCTTGCTAAGCCCCATCTCCTCGGGAGCGTGGAGCCGCAGCATCTTCGTGTGAATGTCCCGGGGAACATGATCTGACGTCATCTTGGAAACAACGAACATCGTGATGAGAGCAAGAGGAACTCCCCACACTGCAGGCTGTTCAAGAAGGTTGCGGACGAGCGGCGAGAGATCCCACGGGAGTATCTTCTTGTCGAGCAGCATGTGGGTCACTATCGCGGTAAGCGACAGAAAACCGCCCGTGAGCATCCCAGCGGCCGCGCCGTACTTCGTGAGTCCGCGCCACCAAGACCCGAGAAGCAGCAGCGGGAAGTAGCTCGCAGCGGCGATTGCGAAGGCCCAGCCCACCATCATGTTGATGTCGAACGTCTC
>VFKD01000044.1 GCA_009885735.1 bacterium | reverse complement strand
GGCCGCGCGAGGCGCGCGATGAAGAGATTCACGCACACGAAACCGACCGCGACCGCCCCAAACACGGCGAAAGTTAGGTAGAGCTCCGACATGCGTCACTCCTCCCGGCGCGAGGGCGCGCCCAGGAACCGTCTGCATTATAGCCAGACGAGCGCGGTTCGGTCAACGGTGGGCGGAGGCCCGTAGGGTGCAGGCCCCGTCCTGCGCCGTGCCGTTCATCCAGTTTGTCCATTCTGTCCACCGTGTCCATGCGTACGGCCAGGGCGAAGAATGCGGGCGCAAGGCACGACATCGCAAAGGCAAAGACACGGCAGGGGACGGAGCCCCTACCCTACATTGGCGCGAAACACACATGCAGGGGCGGCGGCCCGTAGGGTGCAGGCTCCGTCCTGCGCCGTGCCTTTCATTCTGATTATCCATTCTGTCCACCGTGTCCATGCAGTACTCGGAGGGCGAAGCATCCGAGTTCGAGCCGACCTATCGCAATAGAGCGACTCGAACGGATGTTTAGCCCCTACGGCCACTTCTGACTGCCCTTGACCTTCTTCGCGGATTCGCGGCTTCGCGTGAGGATGCCCTTGACGTTCTCCCCTGCTCCAAACCGACCACACAGCATGGACAGTAGGCGCCCAAGAGTAAGCAGGATTGTACAGGGATCGTAGCGAAGTGTCAAACTTAGCGCGAACATCCGCTGAACCAATGTACACATCAGCATCCTGTTCCTTGCAGTCTCGCCGGATGCGTTTTATCGTACACTAGTAGCGTTGGCGCGCGAACGCGGCAGTCCGCACTCATCCTTGCATCTGGAGGTCCCACCATGAGCACACATCAGTATTCTCGACGGAGCTTTCTGCGCGGCGTTGGCGTCTCCATGGCGCTCCCATGGATGGAGTCGCTGCCCGTGTGGGGAGACACGCCGAAGGCCGCCGCACCGGGCAGCCAAGCGCCGGTTCGGCTCGCCGTACTGTTCTCCGGCAATGGGTTTCACAGCCGCGAGTGGTGGGCCGAGGGCGCGGGCAGCCAGATGAAGCTCGGGCAGGTGCTGGCTCCGCTCAACGACTTCCGCGAGAAGATGCTCTTCATCAAGGGTCTCTATAACGAGGAGGCGCTGAAGGGCAACATCCACAGCTCGCAAACCGGCAACCTGCTCTCCGGCGCTCCGCTTGCCTCGGGTGGGGATATCCGCTCGGGCACAAGCGTCGACCAGCTTGTGGCGCAGCTCTATGGCCGCTCCACCAAGGTGCCGAGCATGGTGTTGGGCTGCGAGAAGTCGAACCCGTCGGTCCACAAGAACTACTCGATGCTCTACAGTTCGCACATTTCGTGGAGCTCCCCTACCGCGCCCACGCCGCTCGAGCTCTATCCCTCGCTTGCGTTCGACCGGCTCTTCAAGGATGAGGTTCAGCGCGGCGACAAGAGCGTTCTGGACGCAATCCTCGGTGACGCGCAGAGCTTTCGGCGCAAAATAAGCGTGGCGGACCGCAGAAAGCTGGATGAGTACCTCACCTCGGTCCGCGAAGTCGAGCAGCGCATCGAGCATGCCGGGAAGTCCGGCGAGCTGCAGGGCTGGAGGCCGACGCTCGACAAGCCGAACGTGGCGCGCCCGCCGGACGGCATTCCGCAGAACATCGCCGACCACATGCGGCTCATGTGCGACATCATGGTGCTCGGGTTCCAAACCGACACCACACGGGTCTGCACGCTTAAGCTCAACAACGACCATAGCGCTCTCCGCTTCCCGCATCTCAACGTGGACTACATGATTCACCACCTCCTATCGCACTCCGACACGGCGGACTGGCTGAAAGTAAACCAGTTTTTCGTGCAGCAAGTGGCGTACATCGCGCGCAAGCTGGACGCAATCCAAGAGGGCGAGCGGACCGCGCTGGACAACTCGATGCTCCTCTACTGCAGCAGCATGCTGACTGGCGGGCACGACGCGACGAAGCTGCCGGTCGTTCTCATTGGGGGCGCGGGCGGCCAACTAAGGGGCGGCAGAGTTCTGGACTACCTGGGCAAGCCGAACCGGAAGATGTGCAGCCTCTACCTGTCGATGCTCGACAAGTGCGGTGTTCGGCTGAAGGAGTTTGGCGATTCGAACGAGCGCCTGGCGGAGATTTGAGGTTCAGCCGTCCTTGACCTTCTCCCCGCCTTTGCAAGGAGGAATCTGTGTACAATAGCGAAGAGTGCGGAGGCTTGTGCTCCACTCTTCGGGGGAGGTATGACCGTGGCGGTTCGGCAGCCGAGATACACTAAGGAAGAAGCCGCTCGGCGCGGCGACGAGCTCTATGACGGCGGCATTCGAGCGCTCGTTGAGCCTCAGCACATGGGCGAGATCGTTGCGATTGACCTGGATAGCGGCTCTTGGGAAGTAGACCCAGATGAGGATGTTGCCGCCGATCGTTTGGAGGCACGGTTACCTGATGCAGAGATACTCGTGCTGCGGGTTGGAGCGCGCTACATCACCCGGTTCAGGTCGCCACGGAGCTTGCATCGTTTAGGTCAGTAGCAATCGTGCCTTTGCGGGGGGAATGAACCAATGAGCCACCTACTTGAACGAGCGTACTCACAGATTACACAACTTCCAGGCCCGGAGCAAGATGCGATTGCCGCCATAATATTCGATGCGCTCGAGGACGAAGAGAAGTGGGCGGAGCAATTTGCCGGTTCCCAGGACGCCTTGGCAACTCTGGCGGCGGAGGCCCTTGCGGAGCATAAGGGGGCTCGATGAACGTTCCACCTGCCAAGCGGATCAGTGAACAGGATAAGAAGATACTGGCGCTCTGGGCCGCCGAGTGTGCCGAGCATGTGCTCCCATTCTTCGAGACTGTGCACCCAGGGGACGACCGTCCGCGCAAAGCCATCGAAGCCGCACGAGCTTGGGAGCGAGGCGAGCTGCCGATGATGAAAGCTCGAGCAGCCGCGGTTGCCGCCCACGCTGCCGCTCGAGAGGCAGTTAACCCCGCCGCTGTATTTGCCGCACGAGCCGCCGGGCACGCCGCCGCAACTGCCCACTCCGCCGGACACGCCACGGCCGCAGCGTCCTACGCTCGCAAAGCCGCCGCCGCCGGAGCCGCCGCAATGGAACGGGAGTGGCAGGAGGCACGAGCTCCACAGCACCTCCGACACGAGGCGTTTCGTGTGGATGCGTACACGCTGAAGATCGACTAGTGCAGTACTTGCGTGGGCCAATGACGTAATCCGCGTCTCCTCGTGAGGAGGCTGTTGACCTCTTCAGCTTCCGCGCACAATCTTAGCCATTGGAGATACCAATATGAACCTGCTTGCCTCTCTCGCACTCCTCGCTTCACTCGGAGTGACCACGTTGGCAGACGGTTTGGCCCGCTCCCCCCAGATGCAACTCCTGCGCTTTGCGAAGCAGTGCAGCACAGCGACGAAGATCGCGCTGTGAGAATTCTTCACGCGCTCGGACGAGCCGGGAGCGGCGCCGCAGTCGGGCCGGTTCGACGATTTGCCGACCATTGGGACTCCGTGCGCATTCGAGCCGAGGCGGCCAGGATTCTGCCAATCCTCGAGGAGAGGCGCCGCGCGGAGTCGTCTGCAACTCTGCTTCTGCGTCCTGCAGAATCACCTGGCACTCCTGAAAACTTACTCCTTCGCCCCGTTTCCTCAGCGACAGCAGTTCCGGAGGAGCAACTATTGCGACCCGTCATCCATCGAGAAGCAGGCGACTGACATGCAGCCGAACCACCAGCAGTGTGATGAACAATGCAGAGCCCGCATCCGCAAACACATTCGTAAGCTGCGTCGTGGTGCCCCAGTGCGGGTGTATGCGGAGGCGATCCTCTCCGGCGAGGAGCTGGACACGCACCAATGCACCACTGTTCTTCAAGTGATGTTGAACCCGTCCGGAGAGATGTGGCGAGAACGAACGGTGGCGGCCTGGTGCCTGGGCGAGCGCGTTTGCTCGCCGCCGGAATGGAAAGAGGCCACGGCACACGCATTGAGGCGCGTAGTTGACGGCAGGGAGTTTGTGGACCGCCGTGGGCGGATTATACGGGCTCTCAAGTGCAACTTAGCTGTGGCCGCTGTCCTCTCAGGTGCGTTCATCCTCTTCCTTGTCTCCTTGATTCCGAGCATTGGTCTCCCGCCACCGCTTTTCTATCTCGTCGGCGGTTGGATCATTGGAACGGCATTATTGTGGATGTTGGTCCTCGTTCCCGGGCTCCTCGTTTCCGAGGACTTTGAGCTATCACGCCTTGCAGAGTCTAGGGCATCTGCGGCAAGATCGTTGGGCAGACTCGCGGACCCGCTCGCGTCGGCAGTCCTAGCGAGGGCCGCAACTGACGCACGCCGAGAAGTTCGGCAAGCGGCTGCAGTTGCACTGCCGCACGCGCTGGCGGCAATAGGGCATGAGCACCTTGGAGCGCTTCCTCCTGAAACCACCACCAACCTCTGCGCGCTGTTGGGACGCAATAATTCCGCATTGGAGGTCCTTGTTCTGGACGCGCTTGAATGCGCCGGCACGGGTGCAGCCGCTGAGCCGGTTCGCCGGTTGGCGAGCCGGTCGAAGTCGGGGAGCATCCGCGATGCTGCCGCGCGGGTCCTTCCGATTCTCGACGAGCGCCTCCGCCAGGAGACCTCGGCCACAAGGCTCCTGCGTCCCGCAGGGTCGCCCAACGCCTCATCGGATGTGCTGCTTCGCCCCGCCTCCTCCGCGACGGCAGTTCCCGAGGAGCAGCTTCTGCGGCCAACTTCAGAACCTACCGGCATGAGCGACTAGAGTGGTCCAACTCGATCCTAGTCCGTTCCGGCAAATGAGTCCGGCAGCTGCATTTCAT
>VFKD01000374.1 GCA_009885735.1 bacterium | reverse complement strand
CTGCGTGGGTTGAGGATGTAGTTCGCGCAGGCGGACATTGCAAGTACAGCCGCGTAATTCAGTGCGCGGGGTAGGCGAAAGTTGTCGTTGGCGGCACGGGTTGAAACCCGGCCCTGAGTTTGCGAAACCCTCCTGCGTGGGTTGAGGAAGTAGTCCGCGCAGGCGGACTTTGCAAGTACAGCCGCGGACTTCAGTCCGCGCGACACACAGCACAGTGAAGGCTAGGAACCAGGTATGGGAGAGCTGAAACTCCTCCTAAAACATGTGGACGAGCCGGGTATCGAGAACCTCGACACCTACGAGAAGCTTGGCGGATACGCCGGCCTGAAGAAGGCCGTCGGCATGGAACGGCAGGCCATCATCGACGAGGTGAAGGCCTCAGGCCTGCGCGGTCGTGGCGGCGCGGGCTTCCCTACCTGGATCAAGTGGAACGGCATCCCAAAGGACACGTCGAAGCCGCACTACATCATCAACAACGCGGACGAGGGCGAGCCGGGCACCTTCAAGGATCGTGAACTACTACTGAAGCTTCCTCACATGGTGATCGAGGGGATGATCATTGCCGGAGTGGCGCTGCAGGCCGAGGTCGGCTACGTCTACATTCGCGGCGAATTCGTGGAGTCTGCGCAGGCGACTCGAAAGGCCATCGATCAGGCCTACAAGAAGGGCTATCTTGGCAAGAACATCTGCGGCAAGCAGGGCCTGAACTTCGAGCTCTACATTCATATGGGCGCTGGAAGCTATGAGTGCGGAGAAGAGTCCGCGCTGATGAGCAGTCTCATGGGCGAGCGAGGACAGCCAAGACTCAAGTTCCCACATGCGCCGCTGCCGGTCATTGAAGGGGTCTGGAAGTGCCCGACCCTCATCAACAACACCGAGACCTATGCCGCTGTGCCGCACATTCTTGCCAACGGCGGCGCCTGGTATGGCGCGATGGGGACCGAGCGCAGTAAGGGGACCAAACTATTCTCGGTGAGCGGGCACGTCGCACGGCCAGCAAACTATGAGGTCGAAATGGGCACGCCCCTGCTGCAGCTTGTGGAGCTTGCGGGCGGAGTGACCGGCGGCGCGCTGAAAGCCATCATCCCAGGCGGAAGCTCGGTGCAGATTGTTCCGGCAGACCAGGTGGCCGGAGTGAACCTGGACTACGAAAGTTGCAGTGCCGCGGGAACCCTCCTTGGATCGGGCGGCTGCATGGTATTTAACGAGAACACAGACATCGTGATTCTGATGAAGCGCACGGCTGAGTTCTATGCGCACGAAAGCTGCGGCAAATGTACTCCGTGCCGAGAGGGCACTCGCTGGATATACAAGATCATGGAGCGCATTGTCTCGGGCGGTGGGCAGAAGGGCGATGTGGAGCTCCTGCTCAATATCTGCGCGAACATTGATGGCCGGTCATACTGCGCTCTGGGCGATGCCGCGGCTTGGCCGATTGTGGCAAGCATCAAGCACTATCGACATGAATACGACTATTGGATAGAGCACAAGAAGTCGCCCGTTGGTCCCAACTGCATTCCGCCCGTGCCCGAAGTGATGAACCCGCTGCTCACACTCACTCCCGTCTAGGATTAGCGTACTTATGGCCGAAGTTGAACTGGTAAACCTGAAGATTAACGGGGTCGCCGTCCAGGCGCCGAAGGGCGAGGTGGTCATTGAGGCCGCCAAGCGTGCCGGCATCGACGTGCCCTTCTTCTGCTACCATCCGCGCCTCTCTATCGAGGCGGGGGCGAACTGCCGCATGTGCCTGGTGGACGTAGCAATGCCGCGCAAGAATCCGGACGGATCCGTAGCGATGGCGAAGATGCCGAAGCCGCAGACGGCCTGCAGCATGCCGGTGAGCGAGGGCATGGAGGTCGAGACCGAGTCTGCCCAGGTGGTGGACGACCGCAAGGGCGTGCTCGAGTTCCTGCTCATCAACCATCCGCTGGACTGCCCGGTGTGCGACCGAGGCGGCGAGTGCCCTTTGCAGAACAACGTGCTTCACTACGGTCCGCCCACCAGCCGATTCATTGAGGAGAAGCGCCACTTCCCCAAGGCGTTTCCGCTGTCGCAGCACGTGGTGTTCGACCGGGAGCGCTGCATCCATTGCGCCCGCTGCACCCGGTTCACCGAGGACATTTCGGGAGATTCGCAGCTTAACTTTCTGTTTCGCGGGGCCAACATGGAGGTGTCTACCTTCCACGAGAGCCGATTCGAGTCGAAGTTCTCCGGCAATGTGATCGAGCTCTGCCCAGTCGGCGCGCTGCTCAGCCGAGACTACCGTTTCAAGGCCCGCCCCTGGGACCTGATGACCCAGAAGTCGGTCTGCACAGAATGCTCCAATGGCTGCAGCATCAAGCTGGACTACCGCGTAAGCAAGCTGCAGCGCGTGAATGCCCGCGTGAACGAGGCGGTGAACGAGGAGTGGACGTGCGATCGGGGCAAGTTCGGCATGGACTATGTGTCCGCCGCTGACCGGCTTCGGACGCCTCTCATCCGCATCGGTGGGGAGCTGAAGCCTGCGTCGTGGGCCGAGGCGATGAACATCATCGTGGAGAAGCTCAAAGCTGCCGGCCAGTCGGTGGGCGGCATAGGCGGAGCGCACTCATCGAACGAAGACCTCTATGTCTGGCAGAAGCTGTTCCGGCAGGTGCTGGGAGTTCAGAACCTCGATCATCGCATGGGTCCGAACTTCCGGCCGACCGACGAGCTCTTCAACCGAGTCGGCCACCACTCGATGGGCCAGAGCATCGTCGAGATCGAGAACCAAAAGACAATACTGGTCTTTGGCTCGAACCTGGTGGACGAACAGCCTATCCTCTTTCTTCGGGTTCGCAAGGCGTGGCGAGTGAACGGCGCGAGCGTCGTGGAAGCGGTTCCGGCAGACCAATCCGGCGCGAACAGCCCGAATCACGTGGGCGAGTTTGCCTCGGTGAAGCTGCATTACAAGCCGGGTACGGAGCTTGCGCTGCTGCAAGGGATTGTCGCAGTTCAGCTCGACGAGGGACTCTTCGCCGCGGAGCGGCTTTCGGCTCTCGCTGGGCTGGATGCGCTCAAAGCTTACGTGAAGGGTGTTACCGCGGAGAGTGCAGCCTCTGAGTGCGGCGTCACCGCACATGCGCTGAAGCGCGCCGCGCGCCTCTTGGCAACCGACAGTTTGTGCATCCTCGCGGGCGAAACAGTACAGAGTCATCCGGATTCCAGTGCCATTCTCGATGCGCTGGCGAATCTGGCAGTACTTAGCGGCAGTTCGTCCGCGCTAAACGTGCCTGTTGGCCACATGAATGCGCAGGGTGCCATGGACCTCGGCATCTTGCCGGACAGCCTTCCAGGATACGCCGCCAACCCGAATCCGGGCATGAACACCGCGCAGATGCTTGATGCGGCCGCCAAGGGCAAGCTGG
>VFKD01000176.1 GCA_009885735.1 bacterium | reverse complement strand
TCGCCGACTGCCGCCTCGGCGCCATGTCGAACCTTGATGCGGTCAGCCAGCTCGCACGCTGCCTCGGGCCGAATGTCCGCCACCACCAAATGCGCGCCTTCGCGCGCCAGCCTGTCCGCCACGGCAAATCCAATGCCGGGGCTCGCGCCCACCACAAGCGCGACCTTGCGACTAAGCTCCTTCTCGGCGGGAAGCCGACGAAGTTTCGCCTCCTCGAGCGACCAGTACTCAATGTTAAAAGCTTCGCGCGGAGTGAGCGCGACATAGTTCTCTACGGCAATTTGTCCGTCGCGCGTTTCAGGAGAGGGTCCAAGCACCCCGTTAAGCGCCGTCGCGCCCTCCATCACGTGAATGGCATTGATATAGAATTCCGCCGTGATTCTCGCTTCGGCTTTGGTCCTTCCGAAGCTGAACATCCCCACGCCAGGCACCAACGCTACGGTCGGGTTCGGCGAGCGAATTGCGGGAGAATCGGACAGCTTGTTCTCGTCGTAGTACGCTGCGTAGTCGTTGCGGTAGGCTGGAAACGCAGAGAGCGCCGCCAATTGGAGAGCCGCCGAGTCGTCTGTGGTGGGATTCCAATCAACGTATAATGGGCGCACCTTGGTTCGCACAAAGTGATCAGGGCAGCTTGTGCCCTGATACGCCAGGTCGCGTGCTCGCGCACTTCCAATGAAGCGCAGGGTGGCTTCGGAGTCGTCGAAATGACCGATGACCGCTCCTGCCTCGCCCCTAAGCGCCGGCATGAGATCTGCAGCGAGCGACCTGCGGTCAGCGCGCGGCGCAACTATCTGGCCTCCGAAGAGAGCGTTACCCTTTGCCTCAACGTGCTTGAGCACATAGGCCCCAATCGCGTCGATCACCTCAATGGTTTTAAGGTAGCTCTCTCGGGCCGTGCTGCCCCAGGTGAAAATGCCATGCGAGCCGAGGATGATGCCGTCGCAGCCTGGGTTCTCGCGATCCGCCCTTTCGAGCCAAAGGCCAAGTTCGAAACCGGGCCGCTTCCAGGGCAGCCACACGAGGTGCAGCCCCGTCTCGTCTCGGAGCTTCTCAAGCTGGGCTGGTCCATCCGCGCACGCTGCGAGCGCGATTGCCCAGTCTGGGTGAAGGTGATCCACATGCTTGTACGGCAGAAACCCGTGAAGCGGAGTGTCGATGCTGGCGGCCCGAGGATTCGCGGCGAAGGTGCAGAGGCCATAGCAGTCGGCCATGGCGTCTTCCATCTCGACTCCGGCGTACCGCGCCTTGAGGGCATTTAGCCTATCGAGATAGAGAGTTGCAAAGCCATCCCGCTTCATGGTTCCCAGGTCGCCGCCGCTGCCCTTGACCCATAGGACTTCCACCTCCTCCTGGGTCACTGGGTCCGGCATCAGCACCTTGGCCGAGGTGTTGCCGCCGCCGAAATTGGTGAGGCGAAGGTCGCTGCCCAGGAGGTTTGAGCGGTACCTCAGAAGCTCGGGCTCATCCATTCCGGCGGCGACGGTGTCGTCCCACCGGTCTTGCAAATATTTCAAATCGCGGAAATCCTCTCGGGTGCTTAGCCTGCGCGCGCAGGGAGCCTATTGTAGCACCGGGCCTATGCGCTACCTCACCCGCACCACAAAGTCTGCGGTAATCACCTTGCCCTGGTGCGAGAACTGCCCCCACACCTTGTAGAGCCCCGGCTTGTCGAACCGAGTGTGAAACCGCACGTCCGGGCCGATCTGCGGTGGCATTCCCCGCGGTTCAATGGGGTGCGAGTGGCGGTAATCCTCGGCGCCTTGGCGAATGACCACGCAGTGGCCGCTGGCATGAAGCCAGGGCTGAAGGTCCGTGAGTGGAGATCCGGCTTTGCTGACATTAAAGGTGAGAGTGGCCTCGTCCGGAGCTGAGACCTCCGGTGGCGACACCGTCAGCCCCACGCGATATCCATCGAAGAGCCTTCCCTCGGTTGGGGAAACGGTCAATGCAGCCTTGGGTACAGCGGGTCCGTCAACCTTCACCGGGAGCCGAAACACCTGGTTCGCGGCACCCGCCGGGGTGAAGTCTGCAAACGCATAGAACTGACCTCCGTTCTGAAACCGGTAGTTCATCGCGAGGCTTCCATCAGGCTGGGGAACGGGGTGGACGTGGTCGAAGAACGAAAGGTCGTCATTCACGACAATGACATGCAGCTTCTTAGCATGGACCCACTCCAGGTCCGCCGGCTTACCGGAGGATTTGAGGGTTGGCCGAAAGACCAAGCGCGTGTCGACTCCGACCGCGGGCGCATTAGGCAAGGTGTCGAGGCGACAGTCCCACTCCGGATCGTGGAGCGCTCCTAGCTTGCGGGTTTGCTTTGTAGGCGTGAAGGGCATGCTGCAGATATTGCACGTCCCTGGAGCCGCTCCTCCAACTTGCGGATGCATCGGGCAGGCGAAAGGCAGTTTCGAGGTGGAGACCGTTTGCAGCTTGTCGATCCACGGCTCGAAGACGGCGGAATAGGTTTTGTCGTTGTCTCGAATAGTCGCAGAGATCGTAAAGAGCGGGACCAGTTGAAGGAAACTGGCCCCCGCAGCAAACTCGGACGAGCCGGAGCGTGAGGAGCTGACCGGAAGCAGCCTCACCAGCGTGGACTTCTCGCCTACGCGCACCACGGCGTCCACCCCATCCGTTACGACGGGAGCGGGAACATCGCTGGTGAGCTTCGTGAGGAAGAGCCGCAGCTCGCGGTTCTCGGGGCTGTAGGTGACTTCAGCTTTGCGGTCACCCATCGTAGCCACGATGCCGCCGTGAGGGGCGGCTACTCGATGCCTGGGATAGCCAAGAAACCAGGGGAGCCCCTCGTTGTAGCCTAGCAGCAGTAGTCCTTCCATGCACATCAGGGCGGGAAAGGCCAGACGTCGCCATCGGGATGGCCGCTTTGCGGCATCATCGAGGAGCTTAACCGCTCCGATTGCGAGCGCTCCCAGCCCAAGCACGGCGTGGTGAAGATAGACTCCGACAGCCGCATTCGCAAAAGGCGCCACGGAGTGAACGTGCGTGAATAGCAGTGCGCCGCCAACGAGCGAGAACACGGCCATGAGCCGGTTCTGAACGGTCCAGCCTGCTGTCTTCTGCGCGTCCGGCGCTCGGCGAGATCGAAAGGACACCCATAATCCGCGAAGGCCCACGGACATTAGGAGAACCGCATAGAGCTTATGGAGGAACACCTCTTTGTTCGTAATGGGGAGATAGGGCTTCACGTTGTACAGCGGCCACGCATCCTGGTCGCTGAAAATCAGCAGGAACACGCCGCCAGCGAACAGCAGGGCTGGACCGAGTTGCCGCATTCTACGGCCCACGGAGGGTGCAACCGTATCTGCCAGCAGCAGCAGCGAGAGTCCCACCACGAGCCACCCAAAGATATGGTGCATCATCTCGGAGTAGAAGATGCTCTCCTGGTCCTGCCGCTGGTTCAGCGCGGCGAGGTCCTCGTGGCTTGGATAGAACGTGGGCTCGCGGCCCTGAACCGCCGCGCCGTGCTCGAACACCAGGACGCCACCTTGGTGCCCTGTGTACCCCATGACAATGCAGGCCGAAAGCGCCGCAACGAGCCAAGCCGCCCGTACGCGCTTCTTGGGCTCGATTGGCATGAGCATTTTCCAGCCCGTGAGGCCCACGAACAGCCAGCTCGACACTGTGGCCAGAAACTCGTGATACTCGAGTGCATCTTGCGAGACACCCGCGCGAGCAGCCCAGACCTGCGCGAAGTTACCGCAAATAAACGCAACCAGGGTGAAGACGATACCAACGATGAGCAATGCGCGTGCGGCAAAGTCGTATCTTGAATCCCGAGTAAAGAACCCAAGCCCATCGAACGCCACCGCAGCGAACAGGAGCACAATGGGAAAGTGGATAAGAGATGGGTGAAGCGACCCAAAGAACCGGCCAGCCTCCATTACGTCACTCCTGGACGATTCGTTAGGTCTCGGTATGTCGTTAGCTCGGCACCAACATGCTCGACTGCGGATCGAACCTCCGGGCTCACGAGGGCCTGAAGCTCCAAGTCTGAGCCATTCCCCGCCCCTGGATGCAGGTAGATCTCATTCACGGGTGCGTCTAGACGAGCGACGATGCTGCGCACAATGTCCCCCGTCATTCTGCCGGTGCGAAGATGACCATACACCCTGTCTGCCACACTCAGTGAACGGCATTTGGCCGACTTGAGGCAGCGTCTTCGAAGTACCGAGAAGAATGCGCGCTCCAGCGCTGCGGTTGCACTCGAACCCTGGATCCACTCCTCGTGCGGAATGCGAATCCATCCCACACCTCGCTTCGTTGCTTCACTCACGGTCGCTGCCCACACAACCGGATGCAAGTGGAGATGCTGATGACCATCGACGTGATGGAGCGCTAATCCAGTGTGGTCGAATAGTTCAAACTGATGGGCAACCTCACGAGCAGCCTGCCTCCGCGAGCCGGGGTCGAAGAACATTCGCATTCCGGCCACCGCAGGATGCCGGGGGAATCGCCCGTCGCGACCCGCGAGTCGCGAAACGTCCGCACCGCGTCCGGCAGCCAGGGCATCACTGAGCGCGACGTGCAGCCCCACATCCAAGCGAGGAGACTCTCGGGCCAGGGTAACTGCTTCCGCCGCTGAAGGCTCCGCAGGCATCAGACTCGCGCTGGTGAGCACTCCGAGCCGGTGAGCCTCCGCTACGGCGCTGTTTACCCGCGTGCTTGCACCGAAGTCGTCTGCGTTAAAGATAACCCTCACGACGGTCTATTCGCAAAATGAAGGGTACATTCCTGTCGGCGACACGGATGGCTGAGTGAACTATATGCGGGCCTTTTGGCGTCATAGTAAGTAGACGGATCAAGGAGAACCGAAATGACCACTCATCCACTGAGGGTGTGCTTTGCCTTAATCGCGACCGCGGCTGCAGGATCGACGTACGCGCAGGCCACCAAGACAGCCAAGTCCGTCGGCATCGGCCTTACGATCTACAACCAGAACTTCGCCCTAGTCAAGGACAAGCGCCGGATTGAGCTCGGCGCTGGGCGCAACAGCGTGACGGTCGAAGACGTCGCGGCGCTCATCGATCCTACTTCCGTACACTTCAAGTCGCTCACCGCCCCGAACGCAGTGAGCGTTCGCGAGCAGAACTATCAGTACGACCTTATCAACCCCACCACGCTGCTCAACAAGTCCGTGGGAAAGAGAGTTCTGCTTCGCCAGAAGCTCGGCAATGGCCAGGTCAACGTGCTTGAGGGCACGATCATCACGCCGGTTAGCGCAATGGTCGCACAGACCGGCGACGGCGGAGGCGGGTCGTCGTCGGTCTACAGCGGCCTCGTCATTCGCACGGCCGACGGCAGGCTGGTGCTGAACCCAGAGGGCGAGATATCGCTGATGGAGATGCCGTCCGGCCTGGTTCCTATTCCACTGCTCGCATGGCTCGTAGACTGCACCCAGCCGGGAGTTCACGATGCAGAAATCTCGTACATCACCTCCGGGCTCACTTGGAAGTCTGACTATGTAGCTATTCTCGCAGCAGATGACAAGTCTGTGGATGTGACCGGCTGGGTAACGCTCGACAACAAGAGCGGAACGACCTATGAGAATGCGTCGCTGCAGCTTGTAGCCGGCGATGTGAGACGCGTTCCCGCGGAGACAAAGGGGCGAGCGCTTGAGCTTGCGAGGCCATCGGTAAGGGCCGCGGCGCCGCAGTTCGCCGAGGAATCGCTTTTTGAGTATCACCTCTACACCCTCGACGGGACCACGGCAGTGCGCCAAAACGAGCAGAAGCAGATGACTCTGCTCTCTGCGACCAAGGCTCCGGCCCTCAAACGATTCGTATATGACGGCCGACAGGGATTCTATGGCATCGGCAATCCAGGCTACCGCCCAGCCGAGAACTTCGACACCAGCGGCAACACAAAGATCAATGTAATCGTGGAGATCAAGAACGCAAAGCCCGCCATGGGAATTGCGCTGCCGAAGGGCAAAGTGCGGCTCTACAAGGCCGACACCAGAGGAGCGCTGCAGTTCGTGGGCGAGGACCAGATAGACCACACTCCCAAGGACGAGACCGTACGCCTTACGGTGGGAAACTCGTTTGACGTCGTGGGCGAGCATAAGCGCACGGACTTCAAGCGGATATCACAGAGAGAAGTCGAGGAGAGCTTTGAGATCACGATTCGCAACCACCGGGAGGAGGAGACTACCGTCACTGTTCGCGAGCACTTCTGGGCAGACTGGAAGATCGGTGCAAAAAGCGCCGAGTATGTGAAGCGCGACGCGAGCACGATAGAGTTTACGGTTAAGGTGCCGAAGGATGGCGAGTCGAAGGTGACCTACACGGTGCGAACCAAGTGGCTGTAGATTGGCGATGCTGTAACCTTAGTTATAAGCATTGCGTCTAAAGGGCATACGCTGACCAATGATGCACCGAAAGAGCGCAGATGGAATGATGCGTGGAGAAACAGCTGCCGGTCTTCAATCCGGACGCATGAAAGCCGCGAAGTCGTCCGCGAACGAACTGGACGACGGCTTGATCGCGCGTTGTCTGGCAGGAGACCGAGCGGCATTCGACAACCTGTTCAACAAGTATCAGGAGTATGTCTACAACATTGTGTACGGCATTCTCGGCAAGCCCGAGGAAGCGCGCGATGTGGCGCAGGAGGTCTTCCTGCAGGTCTATCGGTCGCTAAGCTCGTTCCGTCGAGGCAGCAGGTTCGCCACTTGGCTCTACCGGATAGCGGTGAACCGAGCGGTGGACGTCGCGCGAAGCAGCAAGCGGTGGAGTTGGCTGTCGATCGACGAGGATGTTCGCTCGCGGGCAGACACTGCGGACGGCCCACAGCAGATTACCGCTCGCCATGCCGAGCAGTCCGCCACGCAGCAAATTCTAATGCAGGTGCCGGTTCAGCACAGGGATGTACTTGTATTGCGTTACTACCAGGAATTATCTATAGATGAGATTGCCGAAGTGCTGGGTATCTCGGTCGCAGCGGCTAAGGTCCGCCTACACCGAGCGCGCCACCACTTCAAGGAGCGATATGTTGCAACTTATGGCGAAGAAACCTCAGCACGCTAAGCGCTGCTCAGACGTCCAATCGATGTTGAGCGGTCATGCCGCCGGCGAGCTGTCTGCAATGGATGCCTCGCGAGTAGACGGTCACGTCAATATCTGCGCCGCCTGTTGGACGAGCCTAGCACAGTTCACTGCCGCCGGAACGTTGCTGGACAACGCATCGAGAGCAGTGCCGCCTTCGGACCTCTATTCAGGTCTGCAAGCGCGGATAGCTCGAGCAGAGCGGCGCGACCTAACGAGGCTCTCGCAGATGCGCTGGGCCGCCGGCGCGTGCTGCCTTCTACTCGTCGTTGGTTCGAGCGCTTTGGTGGCGCACCGCCTTGCCGTTCAGCCAGCACACCTACCCAAAATTGTCGTGCCGCAGCCTCGACCCG
>VFKD01000599.1 GCA_009885735.1 bacterium | reverse complement strand
TGATCCCAAGACCAATCGCCACCTCCGCGGCAGCCACGGCCATGATGAAGATCACATACATCTGCCCATTCACGTGGCCGAAGTGCCGCCCGAGCGCGATGAACGAAAGATTCACCGCGTTCAGCATCAGCTCGATGCACATGAAGATGACAATCGGGTTGCGCTTAATGAGCACGCCTATGACTCCAACTGTGAACAGGATGCCCGCAAGCACCAGATACATGTGAGTTGGAACTGCCAGTTCAGCCATCAGATTCTCCGCTTCGCCAGAACGATTGCGCCTACGATGCCCATCAGCAGCAGAATGGATGTGACCTCGAACGGAAAGAGCCACGGCTGGTTCGGATCGAAGAGCGCCCTGCCGATGGTCTCTGCCGTGCCCCCAGTGTTCAGGGTTGCGTGCGTTGCCTGCGACTTCGGCAGCGCAGTCCCCAGCGCTCCCGCTGCCCCAAGAATGCTGAAGAAGATGAGCGCAAGAACGGCTGCAATTGGCGCCTGGAGGCCGCCGCGCTCCTTGAGCGCCTCAGGAGAGCCCAGATTGAGAAGCATGATGACGAACAGAAACAGCACCATGATTGCGCCTGCGTAGACAATCACCTGAACCGCTGCAATGAACTCCGCCGAAAGCGTTAGGTAGAACACCGCAAGCACCAGAAAGTTCGCAACGAGCGCAAGAGCGCTTCGCACGGGGTTGCGATTTGCCACCATCAGAATGGCGGAGACCACCGAGACCGCCGCGAGGCCACCAAAGGCGAAGATTGCCAAAGTCATGCTACTGTCCTCCACCTGGGGCCGCCATCGGCGTAAGTGTGCCGGACGGTGGCGTGGCTGGAGCCGAAATCGCCGCCGGAGTGTCCTTGGTGAAGAAGAAGGCGTCTACAGTGGCGACGGCAAACAGCACAACAATCGAGAGCGGAAGAAGCCGCTTCCAGCCGATGTTCATCAGCGCGTCGTAGCGCAGTCGCGGCAGCGTCGCTCGGAGCCACACATAGACTCCGATGAAGAAGGTGAGCTTGGCCAGGAACCAAATGCCCCCTGGAATCCAGTTCCACAAGACAAAGTCGAACGGCGCGTGCCAGCCGCCGAACCAGAGCGCCGTCGCTATGCCGGAAACCACCAGCATAGAGGCATACTCCCCCATGAAGAACATGGCGAACTTCATCGACGAGTACTCCGTGTGGAAGCCGGCAATCAGTTCGGACTCTGCCTCCGGCAGGTCGAACGGCGCACGGTTCGTCTCGGCCACCATCGCCACCAGGTAGATCATCCCCGCGATGAGGCCGAGCGGGA
Source organism: bacterium (assembly GCA_009885735.1). Lineage (GTDB taxonomy): Bacteria > Armatimonadota > Chthonomonadetes > Chthonomonadales > CAJBBX01 > VFKD01. The sequence continues at coordinate 1,233 of VFKD01000599.1, read as the reverse complement.
AGAAGAAGCCCGTAGCCGGGTTGAGCTTAAAGAAGTTCCAGTCGAGAATAGACCCTGCCTGCGAGTTGACCACATCCACGAGGTTCAGCGAGCCGGACATCAGGATGCCCGTAAGAATAGCCAGACTCATCGGAAGCTCGTAGCTGATCATCTGCGCGGAGGAGCGCAGGCCGCCCAACAGCGAGTACTTGTTGTTTGATGCCCAGCCCGCCAGCACGATGCCATACACCTGCAGCGACGAGAGAGCCAGGATAAACAGAATACCGATGTTCACGTTGCCGGCCACCAGTGGCAGGCTCTTGACGCTTCCGTCCGCCATTCGGAGGCTGATGCTAGCGAACGGCAGTGCGGCTCCCGCTGCAAGCGCTGGGATCAGAGCGAGAACCGGAGCCATATAATAGAGGCTCCTGTCCACGGCGGCAGGCTCCAGATCTTCCTTGAAGAAGAGCTTCACTCCGTCTGCAATGGTCTGCAGAAGCCCACGCGGGCCTACTCGGTTTGGGCCCAGTCGGTCCTGCATGAGAGCAATCACCACGCGCTCGAACCAGATGACGAAGGGCACAATGAGCAGGATGAACCCGAGAATGGTTCCCATCGCCACATACGGAATAATCGATGCGAGATCGATGGGACCGAGCGAATAGTTCTGGATGACCATCAGGCTCGAACCGCCTCTTTGGCTGAAATCGCTGAGACTGCCGCGGCAGGAGCGCTTCCCTCAGGATAGTCCCATCGCACTCCCTCGTCGCCGAGCCCGCCCTTCGTAATGGCAGCATATGCCGGCACATCGCGCCCAAGGTCTCGCTGGACATCTCGCTCGGTGAAGTAAGGCGCCATTGCGCCAAGGCGTCCGCCCACCTCGGCAAACACCAGCCACTCCGCGTGAATCTCAGGGTCTATCTCGAAGGCCTTGCTGAACCTCTGCACACGCCGCTCCACGTTTGTGAGCGTGCCGGATCGCTCCGCAACGCTCTGGACGGGCAGCACCACATCGGCAAGCGCCGCAGTCTCGGTGAGCGACAGCGCGTGTACCACCACAAATGGACACTTCTCAATTGCCTCGCGCGCGGTGCTGGGCTCGCAGTAGGTGTTCACGAGGTCCTCGCCCACTACCCATAGCACATCCAGCTTGCCCTTGGCGGCCGCATCAAGCATCTGCGCGGTGTTCATGCCCGGATTCGGGTTGGCGGCGTATCCTGGAAGGCTGTCCGGCAAGATGCCGAGGTCCATGGC
>VFKD01000530.1 GCA_009885735.1 bacterium | reverse complement strand
TACGCTAGCTATCGGAGAGCGCCTCGCGGATCGCGGCGTCTAGCGAAATAGCGCGGCCTTCCAGGCACGCTGAGCGGTATGCCTGTTCGCCGAGCGACTCCTCTGCTGCCCGGATGTAGTGGTCATACATTTCACGGTCAAGATCCGGGAGCGGCAGACCAGCGGATTCCCGAAGACGATCCGCCGCCGAGCGCATTCGCACCGCCCGCTTGGGGCTGCCCCGGGCCGCCCATAATCCCGCAAAGCCTTCGAGCGAAAAGGCGATGCCCGGCTTCGTCGACGGTCGCCACGCTTTTCTCCATTGCGGGCTCGCGGCTGAATTATTACGGCTGGAAGTCACCTGGAGGCGAGGACCCCGTTCGAGTTAGAAATGAGCGCGGCGTTCCGGTTTCACCAGAGCGGTCTCGATTTCGATTGTCCGAAACCCACGTGCTGCTCGGCGCAACTTCAGTGCGGATGATGGTCCCGCTCGCGTTCAATTCAGCCACTATGAGCGCCAAGCCGGGAAGCCCGGTGATACTCAACTTAAGGAACTCAATGCCGCTCGACCCTGCCGGCAGCGCAAATGGCCGGATATCAATGCTTGCTCCAGAGGCGGTTGTGCCCGTCATGTGCTCGGGCGAACCCGTCAACGGAAACACGACATCGATTCGCGGCAGGTCCGCCCCTCGCAGCGGCCCTTCCAGAACGACATGCTCGAAGAGTGCAACCACGCTCGCCGTATTGTTCGAGGTAGAGACATTGACGAACCATTGCGCACGGACTGTTTTGCCGTCAGGCGCACTCACATCCGTGCTTACGTCGGACGCTTCCAGTGTTCCCTGCCATGCGCCGCCAACCGAGGGACACTTGATCGTCACCGCCACGCTGCCCGAGCCGCCAGGCGTGGACGCGGAGATCGCGAACTCCCCGGGAACATCTCCCGCTGTGAACACGCCGGACGCACTGATCACGCCTCCTGTTGCGTTCCATGTGACGCCCGGCACGCTCGCGGAGAAGCTCCGTGCAGCACCACAGTCCACCGTGGCGTCGGCAGGCGTTATCGTGATAGTGACGTTCGCAGCCACCACCACATTCTTGCTTGCGCTCAGGCCGGCTTCAGGCAGAAGGACGGAGGCGATCGCACCACCCACTACGAGGCCAGTAACCTGCGCCGTGGCGCCTCCAGGAGCTATGCTCGCAATCGTGCTGGGCGTCATGCTCCACTGCCAGCTAGTCGCCGCAACCGTCACCTCGTTGCCTTCACCGTTGAATGCGTGGGCGGACAACTGGATAGACTGGCCCACATCTATGGAAACTGATGCGGGTCGAATCTCGATCCGCGTGATTGCCCCAAGTGTTATCGAGACAGGAACGTTGCCGCTCTCCGTCACGCGCACCTCGGCGGCACCCGACGCCAGGAGGTCGCCCGTGCCGTCGGCAGCCCGGTGGGCCGTCGCCATGACGCGCACTTTCACGGACGGGACATGGTCGAGAACAGCTTGGGATAGCGTCTCTGTGGCAGGGCGAGCCACCACCCGTTGCGAGACAATCAGTCCCTCATCGGGCTCAAGCACCTGTACACTGAGCTTGATGCTCCGTGTCTCGGCCGGGATCGCCCGGCCTGCGGGCCACCGAATTGTCACGGTGAGCGCACCGCGCCCCTTCACAGATGCGCCGCCTGCGCCACTGCCGCACCCCTGGACCAGCGACAGCGCGGCTGCCCCAGCAAGAGCTGCGAGCTCGCGTCGTGAAAGCGTAGTCTCAATGAGAACCTCTTTCATTTCGGACTCCTTTTAGTTCACGCCTACGCTGGACGTTCCGGGCTTGAACGTGCGCTTGAAGACACGGAACTTCTTCTCTGCCACCGTGGCCTCGAAGAGAGGAAAGCTAGTGCCTACTTCGCCTGGCAGCGCGGGGAGCTTGAGGCCCAAAAGACCGGCTTTCGCCCCCACCTTGGCACGCACTGATAGATCGATCGTTGCATCCGCCTGAGCGAATTTGGGATCGAGAATGCTCGGAAAGCTCTTCAATTCCAAGACAGCCACCGGCAGGTTATACTTGAAGGTCGGACCGACAAGCGCGTTGAAGCTCGTATTCAGCTCGATCTCCCAAGGGCAGATCTCTGCCTTGACCGAAGTGAAGAAGCTTGGACCCGAGAATGTTCCGGTGGCCGATCCATTTCCGGAGGCGCTAAAATCGGCCAGGACGGGAGTGAACGTGGGCGTGGGAGGCCTGAGCCTTGCCACCGAGCCGAATTGAGCTTGCCCAGTGCCGCTGATCTCCCAGCCGCTTGCCAGAGCCACGCTCATCAGAACTTGGACGGAAAGGACGGGGAGAAGGATGATGGGTACGGGGCCGATCGATCCAAGCGGTATCGGCGTATAGATGCGGACAAAGTAAGGGAACTCTTTCCGAAACCGAACTTGACCTCTTATGCTTGCCTTGAACGCTCCAGCCCATCCCTTCGCCAGCCGCATCTCGATCTTCTTAATGCCACCTGCGACGATTTCAATGTCGCCGCCCAGAATCGTGCTAATTGCCCCGTCCGCCTGCAGCTCGATACCCCCGGAGACGTTCGTAGTCGGAGGCGGGGCCGGAAAGATGGGATTGCTCCCTTCCTCCGCACCGAAGAACGTTTTTGGAAGGTGGGTGTGGAACGAGGAGACTACGTCTCTGCCGCGACCCTGTGGGGTGACTTCAACGCCTTCGAGGAGTATCTGAGTCGTGCCGGGGTCCAACGCACTCAGGGTCCTGCGGAAGCTCACCTGGGCGCTCTCGAACACGTCGGTCAGCGTGGCGCCTTCGGTTGCAAGTACGACACCGGTACCGATGGGGGTGACGGACGTGACCCGCCTCATGAATCCCGCGCCCTCCCCGCTGACGACAACCGCACCGGGCAGTAGAGTTGGGACGGTTCCCGTCAACGTCACCGAGGTGTCCGTGACGCTGCTGAGGGTCACCGTTCCATCTGAAGGCAAGACGACGACGTTTGGCTTCACGACCACGTTGCGCGAAGTGAAGAAGTCCTCTTGCACGCCTCCTCCGCCTCCGCAGCCGGGCAAGAGCGTGGACGCGGCGGCCGCTCCCGATAGAACCATGAAGTCGCGGCGAGATAGTGCGCCGTGCGGGTGGGCGATGCTCGCCGCGCCCGATGCGTGGATAATGCGGGACCCTTGCTCTTTCATTTCCCCTCATTTCTAGCGTTGTCGGCGTGCCGTCAGGCGTAGTCGCAATGTGCATGCACCGACGTGTCCGGTTAAGGCCTCGCGTAGATATTCTCCCAGTGCAGGTTGAATCGAGCGCTTGATATTCCGCGACCGTGAGCGTGTGGGTGAAGCTACGGTCCCATTCTAACGCCCGACCGTCACAGCAGCGTCACAAGTTCAGGCGAGTTGGGAATTGATTTCAGGAGGTGCGCGTCGGGAGAATGGATGGTTGAACAGCGGAAGCCTGCATTTGTCACATTGCTCCGAAAAGTGGTGCAGGCTGTCAAATCGTCAT
>VFKD01000711.1 GCA_009885735.1 bacterium | reverse complement strand
TACGCTAGCTATCGGAGAGCGCCTCGCGGATCGCGGCGTCTAGCGAAATAGCGCGGCCTTCCAGGCACGCTGAGCGGTATGCCTGTTCGCCGAGCGACTCCTCTGCTGCGAGGATGTAGTGGTCATACATTTCACGGTCAAGATCCGGGAGCGGAAGACCTGCGGATTCCCGCAGGCGGTCCGCCACCGAGCGCATTCGCACCGCCCGTTTGGGAGTGCCCTGGGCGGCCCATAATCCCGCAAATCCTTCGAGCGAAAAGGCTATGCCACGCTCGTGCCGGAGATCGTTGAAGAGGACCAGCGCCTCCGCGTAGCGCGCCCCGGCGAGGTGCAGCGCACCGTCCGAACGCTCCAGGTGGCCCAGATTTAGAAGTGCGTGGGCCTGGCCAAATGCATCACCGAGCGGCCTGCAGAGGCCAAGACCGCTGTCATACAGGTTCCGGGCAAGGGCGAGGTCGCCCTGGAATCGGGCAACGTGGCCCATACTGAGAATCGTGTATGCGCTTCCCACGGTATCGCCGAGCTCTGCGAACAGGGCCTTTGCCTGCTCCAACAATGCCAGCGTTGCTGCATATCCTTGGAGCTCCTGCACAGTATGGGCGAGGACCCGAAGCGCGTCGGCTTCTGACGCCTTATCACCCAGTTGGCGAAAAATGTCAAGTGAATTTTGCAACAAAGGCCAGGCTATGTCCTTTTCTCCTTGGTCCATTCTTATTCGCCCGGCGTTCAAGAGAGCACAGCCCTCAAGCCACGGGTCGCCTGCCGTACGTGACAGGGCGATGGCTTCTTCCAGATAGTCGCTTGCATCCTCATGCTGGTTACAATCATGGGCGGCAAGCCCCAACGAGATAAGCGCAAATGTCTGGCCCAAACGGTCGTTCAAGTCACGACAGAGACGGAGACCCTCCTGCGCTCGCTCGCGCCCCGCGTCCAGGTCCCAGCTGTGTACGGCAAGCCATGCCGCGTCGCAGAGCGTTTTGGCCCGCTCACCGGGATTTCCGACGCACTCGTTCAGCGCGCGACTCAGCCAGTCGCGCGCTTCTGTTGCATGATTCCGAGCCAGCCAAAACGGCATCATAGCTGCGGAGAGCCGGAGCGCTAGGGCATCTTGCCTTGCGATGGACCACGTTAGCGCGCTTCGCACGTTGTCGTGTTCCCGCTCTAGACGGTCGAGACACTCCTTCTGATCCGGGCCCCGGATCAGCGTCTCGGCGCCCTCAACTAGCCGGACGTAACAATCTGCATGTTTGCGCTGCCGCGTCTCGGCATCCGTCTCCATTAGGCGTTCCCATGCGTATTCACGCAGGCTGTCGAGCAATGAGTACCTCCAGTCTTCCGCCATCTCTTCGGCGAATACGAGTGACTGTTCGCAGAGTTGCTGAAGATTCTCCAGCACACCGCCCTGGTCGCACACCTCGCACGCGGCGTCTAGGCTGAACCCGCCGCGGAAGACGGAGAGCGAGTTGAAGAAGTGCTGCACAGGCGGCGTTAAGAGTTGGTAGCTCCAGTCGATGGTGGCGCGGAGGGACCTATGGCGCTCCGGTATGTCCTTGCGCCGGCTCACCAGGAAGGCGAAGCGATCGTCAAGCTGTGCTACCATCTGGCCCGGTGTTATGACGTGTACGCGCGCCGCGGCAAGCTCGAGCGCGAGAGGATTTCCGTCAAGCTTCCGGCAGACGGCCGCGATATCTGCGGCGTTGCGAGTAGTGATCTGAAAGTCCGGGAGGACCCGCTTCGCACGGTCTACGAAGAGCTCGATGCCGGCGAATTCCATAAGGCGTTCCGGGGTTCCAGGCTGGTCTGGAACAGGCAGGGGTCCGAGAGGGTAGGTCTGTTCGCCTTCAAGCTCCATTGGCCGGCGGGACGTCACCAGGCACACGAGGTGCGGCGCCATATTGAGGAGCGACCGGACAATGGGACCTCCGTGTTCTACCAGGCGCTCGAAGTTGTCCAATATCAGGAGCGACCGCCGCTGAGCGAGGGCATTTCCGGCTTGATCCAACGGTTCGATGGTCGGCACGCGGTGGATCCGGAGGGCATCTAGGATGGCGGTCGAGATAAGGGCGGCATCATCTATGTCGGCAAGCGGCACGAAGGTAACCGCGCCCTCGAATGCCGCAGCCATCTGCCGGCCGACCTCGATTCCGAGCCGGGTTTTTCCGCATCCGCCCGGGCCAGTGAGCGTTATGAGCCTCGACTCGCTCTCCGCCAGTTGGTCGCGAAGACGGTCTAGCTCTGGCCGCCTGCCGAAGAAGCGCGTGAACGTGAGCGGCAGTCCAGGCGTCCGCTCGGCCGTCGACCTGCGCTTGGCACGAGAGCCCTTTGGGGTCGGAGTCGCCGGCATAGCTCTCGCGACAGGCAATGTGGATATGCCGCCCTGTAGAGAGGCAATGAGGCTCAGTGCCGCGTCCGACGGACGCTCCTGCAGCGCTTCCCAGAGGGTCCGCACCAGCGTTTGCGACAGTTTGAGTGCGTCTCCGCGCTGGCCATTAGCTGCGAAGAGCCTTATCGCGGCGCAGTGCGCCTCTTCCGAACAGGGATCGGCCGCAACCAGGCGCAGTGCGCAGTCGAGGCTTTGTTGTCTCTCTCCGAGCTGCTCGTATAGCACGGTCATCCGCATCAGACTGCTCCGATGGGCCTCCGCCAGTCGGTCTCGCTCGGGGAAAATCCATTCGGCATAGGAACCGGCAAGGAGGTCTCCGCGGTACAGGCGGTCTGCGGAAGACAAGGTAACCGCCTCATCTCTTGCAGGCGTGTCCGAGGTGATGGAACCCAGCAGGCTTTCGAACTCCGAAACATCCGTGGTAATGGCGGCGGGATCCACGCGGAGGATCGATCGGTCTGCTATGAGCACGGACCCGGCAGGAGTGCCCGGCGGCTCGAATTGCCTGCGCAGAGAGGTGAGCGCCTGGCGGAGACTGTGCCGGCCGGAATCTAGGTCGGAATCCGGCCATAATATCTCAACTATTTCTTCGCGGCTATGTGCCCTGTTCCGGTAAAATGCGAGGTAAGCCAGGAGGTCGGCGGTCTTGCGCGTACGGAAGCGGCTGATCACGTAGCCGCGCTGCCGCCCGACAAGGCCCCCAAACATCTCGACTCGCCACGGTTCAAAAAGCATGTTGCCGCTTTCGAGATGGAAGAATACACGCTGGTTCGGGCTCGATGAGCCAAAACTTACTACTATTGAGATATGTTCGCTGCCTTGAGGGAGCATGCCTGCCTCAATCTGCAACACGAACCAAGCCTCATCGCATCGCACGTCAATCATGTGCCTGGTCGATGCATCGGTGTGCACCAACGTTCACCTAAACGAGCGGTACGGTTGCGATAAGTGTATGGCCGCCCACGAGCCGCACTTATTAACTCAGCTCGCGGGCGAATACAGCGCGTCGACCGGTGAGATCGAGGATTCCCAGTATCACTGCCCAACCACAATTCGAGCGCACGTAACATGGGAAAGATGCCCTATGTCCATCCTTCACGTTGAAGACATTGAAGTTCACGCTGACGACTTGCACCTAGCAAGTGCCTCCGCAACATACGCGGAGTACGGCTGCCTCGTTGTACGCGGGCTGTTCGCAGAGCAGGCGGGCGCGCTTCTCGCCGACGCCGAGGCTGCGGCGGACACTGCCCGATCGCTCTTCGAGTCTGCGAAACAAGTGCCGGAGGGCTGGACCACTCCAGACGGAACTCTCTGGATCCCGGCTCCCTCCAGCTTTGCGCGAGACAAGCAGATCATGGTTCTCGGCCTCCGATACACCACTTCTGCGGCGTTCTTTCACAGTGCGTTCAATCCGCGCCTCTTGGACCTGGTCGAGGCAATCCTGGGGGCGGACATCGAGCTCTTTCTCGATGGTCAGTGTCTCTACAAGGAGCCGGTGGGCGGTCATCCAAAGCACCTGCACCAAGATGCAGCCTACTTCGAGCACAAGTTCGAAGGACCCATAGCCGCCCTGACGTACTTGGTAGACACGGATATCGTGAACGGCGCTCTCCACGTCATTCCCGGGTCGCATCGCCTTGGCAACATTGCGCATATCAATACGTTCTCGCACCTAGGATTGGACGGCAGTGATTGGCCCTGGGAGCGTGCCCTCCCCATCCCTGGCCGTGCGGGCGACACCATTCTGTTTGGCGTCAAGACCGTACACGGCTCCAAGGAGAATCACTCTGCGTCGCCTCGGCCAGTCATCATCCATCGGTATCGCCGTCCGAACGACCATGTGGTGGTAAGTGCTACCAACGTGGCGAAGCGTACCGAAGCGGAGAAGCGCCGAAGCGAGGTGGACGCCTCGAAGCAGCAGGGGCTGATGGTTCGCGGCCGGCGAAGGTTCGAGGCGGGCGCTCCGTAAAACCGGCAGCAACACTCGTTGACGCCGGGAACGTTCGGCGCGTATAATGCCGTACTGGAAGTATTCGACCCTTGTTTCGCGCGGCGTACGCTGCGCGTCCCCACCATCTCGTTGAAGGAGACTGAATAGATGTCTAGAGGACTCTTAATCGCTACCGCCGTGGTGCTCCTTGGCCTGCTGGGAGTAATGTCGTTTGCTCTCAACAAGACCACCGCGCCGCCTCCGCCGCCAAAAGCTCCAGACAACAAGGAGGAGCTGGCGACGAAGAAGATTATTGACGCAAATCAGAAGAAGGCCCAGATGGATCAGCGGCGCGATATGACGAAAAGCCGCATGAAGTCCGAGGAAGACACCAAGAAGTCGTTCCAAGCGATCGCCAAGAAGGCGGGCGTGAAGGCGGACTACAAGGTAATGGGCGGCTTGGACATTACCGCAAGCTGGCACACGAGCCGACCCTCCGGTGAGGCGGGCATCAAGCAGCTCCACCATGATAACGATGTGCGAGAGCGGCTAATGAAGGAGATGCAGAAGAACAAGAGCTCTCTCGCTCCTCCGCCCTTGGAGACGCCCGACAAGATGCAAGCGCAGTCCGCGGGTGGCGGGCATGTTCACAAGGAAGGCGACGGGCACAAGCACTAGCCCTCTCAATCGGTTGTTCACGCCCCGGCTCTTGGTTCTTCGAGCCGGGGCGTTGGCATGCCTGTTGGGACAGGTATACTGAAGTGCAATGCCTCGCACCCTTACAAACCCAATCACTTCGCCCTCGG
>VFKD01000062.1 GCA_009885735.1 bacterium | reverse complement strand
GTCTGCAATGGCGAATCTCTGGGAACAGTGGGCCTACCACGAGGGGAACGGGCATCTTTCGGAATATGATCGGCGGTCCGCGATGAATATCGTGTTTGTCGACGGCCACGCCGCGTGGAAACGTCTCGCCGATTCATCCAACTCTAGGTTCTCCGGTGGCCCGAACTTGCACGGCCTGTTTGGAGAGGCGAGCCCGGATACAAGGTACTACGGCGAAGACTTTCCGTGAGCTCGGCGACGAGCACGGTTTGAACCTACGGTGGGCATCGCCGCGCTATTTCTTGAGCGTACGGAAGAAGTTTATCGAGCGGGGTCTCAGCCGAGGCGACGAAGCTGTCCTGTCCCGACTCCCAGGCCACTATTGATTCTCCTTGCTTACCTTTGTCCATAGTCCAAAACGATTGACGCTCACCCAGAACTCTCAGAAGCCCTGTTTTCTTGAGGCGGCTTCGCGGGATGATTCGCAGCGACAGCAACTTGCCGCTTTGCTCAGTATAGTGAAGATGCCCTTCGCCTTTGTCCGCATTCGCCGCGTCGAGCCGTGCCCCAAGCAGCGAGAGGTTGATTGGCGGAACTTCGGCCCCCAGTTCGCCGCTAAGCCAGCGTGCCGCCTCGTCTGGATCGTTCGATTCCAGATGGCGGGCAGAGAGACTCGAACCAACCTTCATTGTGACCAGGGGATCGACAACGCGCAGAGGTGCGAACAACGACAACAGAATCGCGGCTGCGCCAACGACTGCAACAGCCAGCACGGCGGCAGACCAGCGCAGGCGGCGACCAAATGCGGGAGTGGATGTTGTCCTCGACTGATCGACAGCATCCAGTCTCTCGCCGAGCTGCCGGAAAAAGCCTGCAGGCACGGTCGTTGCGCTGGATGCCGAGTACCGCGCCATTCGAAGACGCAGCGTACGGACCCGATTTGATTCCGCCTCGCAATCTGGGCACCCGCGCACATGGGCAGCAATGGACTCTCGTTCTGCGAGGTCCAGAACCTCACCATCGGTCCAGGCGGACAAGCGATCTGCTTCCAAGAACCTGCAGCCAGCCATTAAGGCGCCCCTTTGACAACACCGACTGCGATGAAGCGATCCCTAGCATACTCGGCGAGCTGACGTCGCATTATCCCGCGGCCCCGGTTTAGGCGCGAGCGAACCGTTCCCACCGGTACGCCCAATAGGTCTGCGGCCTCTTCATAGGGCAGATCTTCCACATCCACGAGCAGCACTGTCAGACGCACATCGTCAGAGAGCATGCCAAGCGCGGCCTCGATCTCCGAATCCATAGCGCCGGAAAGCAGCTCGGATTCTGGTCCTGGCTTCGGATCGACGATATCGAACGGCTCCTGTCCGTTTGTGGACAAGTCGTCGAATCCGACGAATCCCACCCGTTTCCGGCGCCGATAGTCCGTAATGTAGACGTTGGTGAGAATCCTGAGCATCCACGCTTTGAAGTTTGTGCCGGGTTCAAATCGATCGAAGGCCATGTAACCTCTCACGAGAGCATCCTGAGCCAGGTCATTGGCATCGTCCGGATTGCGGGCCATGCGCAGCGCCGAACCGTAAAGCGCGGGTCCGTGCTCGCGAGCCAGTCGCTCGAACGCAGTGCGTAGATTGCTCTGTCTGCTCCAGTGCCAACGAATCATTCACCCTCTTAGCTCCCTGCTCATTTCAACTGCCGAGGGCCTTCAAGAGTTCGCTCGACAATAGATTATGGACGATTTCTCTGTCACGACACTGTGGCCGAACTTTCCGCGCATGTCGAGCGTTGAACCGAGATAACAGGCGCAGCCGGTTTCGGCGCTGACTAATCACAGGATAGGAGACGAATCAGTTATGCAAAAGCACCGTGTGAGAGGAGCGCGATGGGCAGTCGCGGCAGCAGTTGCTCTGTTGCCGAGTGCGGCGGTCGCGCAATCAAGCTTCAGCTTGAGCGTCATCGCGGCAGGCCTGGAGAGGCCGAGTGGCATCGTGGCAGATCGATCTGGGAATCTGTTCTTCACACAGCTTCCCACGCCGGGCGTTGGCGGGGGAGTGGGAGGCACAAACAAGGTGAGTCGGATGGACGGCCGTACTGGCGCCATCACCACCCTCACGTTGGGCGAGCCGGAACCAACCAATCTCGCCCTAGACAACCATGGCGACCTCTATTGGACCTGCAAATCGGCCGGTGTGATTCTGACTCTGTCAAAGCACGCTCCAGCAGCGACGCTGGTCCTCGCAGGACTCGCAAAACCCAGCGGAATCGCGATAGATGTTAACGGCCGTGGGAGAGGGACTCTTTACTTCACTCAGATTCCCACGCCCGGCGTAGGCGGGGGAATGAACGGCGTCTTTCAGTTTGATGGGTCTACGGTAGCCGCGCTCCACATGGGCGAGCCGGAGCCTTCCGACATCGCGGTGGACAATCACGGCGATCTTTATTGGACCTGCAAGTCGGCTGGCGTCATCCTGAAGCTGTCAAACGGGGTGACTAGCCTCGTGCTTGCAGGCCTGAGCAAACCGACCGGAATTGCGCTTGATCATCGCGGCAACCTGTACTTCACAGAAGTGCCCACCCCAGGAGTGCCGGGAAGCATGGGCGGTACCAACAAGGTCTGGAGATACGACCTCCGACGCAGTGAACTCATGCTCGTACACGCAGGCGACCCGGAACCCACCGACATCACGGTTGCGCCGAACGGCACACTGTACTGGACTTGTACCATCGCCGGAGTTATCGTTCAGGCAGTTCCGCGACATTAGGGCCGCTCGACGACCGCATTCGCCGGAAGGACCAGGGACTGATCCTCCGGGCACATAGGCCAACGAAGTGACAGTTGAGCAGCCCTCGCCAATAATGAGCGAGGGCTGCTTTGACTTGGTTACATTCAAACAGGCAGCTCAACTGAGGCGCGCCCTGGTGTGTTGTGTTCTCTTGCAATCTAGCGCCTTCCCACCGTAGCCAACGATGCGTGCTTGCAGACCCAACGCAAGTTGAGTATACTGAAGCGGTTACGATGTGTACCTGTCGTCCGCACCCGGTGTGGTCAAATTGGCTCAAAGTTCGAGAGGAAACCGCAATCCGTTGAGACCTGTTCGTGCTCTATTCATTTGTCTCTTGGCCGCTTCAGCCGTGGCGTGCCTTGCCTCCGCGCCTCCGCGTGCGGTCTTCCCTGCCATCCAAGGCAAGCCCTTCGTGGAGACCATCCCCGGCAGCCTCGTGAAGTTCGAGATGATACGAATTCCAGCGGGCAAGGTCACCATCGCAGATCCGGCCGCTCCCGGCAAGGTGCAGGCCGTCGACATCAAGAGCATCTGGGTGGGCAAGACCGAGGTGACTTGGGACATGTACGACATCTACGCTTTTCGCCTCGACCTTCCTTCCGACATGCGCGGCGCAAATGTGGATGCAGAGTCCCGGCCCTCTAAGCCGTACGGCGCTCCGGACCGAGGATATGGGCATGCGGGCTATGCGGCGCTCTCGATGACACACAACTCCGCAACCATGTTTTGCGCTTGGCTGACCAAGAAGACTGGCCGCAAGTATCGTCTTGCGACCGAGGCGGAGTGGGAGTATGCGTGCAGGGCTGGTCAGGTTCCTCCAGAAACTCAGGAGGCATTGAACGACGCAGCGTGGAACCGGGATAACGCGGATGATGCAGCGCAGCCTGTGGCGAAGAAGAAGGCGAATGCCTGGGGCCTGCACGACATGCTTGGCAACACGACTGAGTGGACGAACGGACTTGACGGCAAGGCGGTAACGTGCGGCGGATCGTTTCGAGACAAAATAGCGAAGGTATCGCCCTCCGCTAGGCAGTATTATACGCCGGAGTGGCAGGCGATGGACGCGCATACGCCGAAGAGCAAGTGGTGGCTTTCAGACGGCATCCACGTGGGGATGCGAATTGTTGCAGACGACTTGAACTAATCTCGAGGAGAGAACACTGATGAGCAATGACGCATTCTCGCGCAGGGACTTCCTGCGCACAGGCGCGACCGCAACGGCCGCACTGGTGGCTAGCGGAAACTATGCCCATGCCGGCGGGTATGCCGACAAACTGAAAGTTGGCCTCGTTGGCTGCGGCGGCCGCGGCACCGATGCGGCGCGCAACTGCATGGACTCGAGCGAGAACGTCGAGATTCATGCGATGGGAGACCTCTTCCAGGACGTACTGAACGGCAGCCGGGGCAACCTGAAGGGGATCGGCACCAAGTATAACGTTTCCGATGACCGCGCGTTCTTCGGCTGGGACGCCTACAAAAAGGTTATTGCCAGCGGCGTGGACATGGTCATTCTTGCAACGCCTCCGGGATTTCGACCGATCCACCTGAAGGCGGCCGTGGACGCAGGCAAGAACGTCTTCATGGAGAAGCCGGTTGCGGTGGATGCCGCCGGCATCAAGTCCGTCATCGAATCTGCAATGAGGGCCAAGGAGAAGGGCCTCGCTATTGTTGCAGGCACGCAGCGCAGGCACCAGGGCGACTACCTCGAGACGATGAAGCGAATTCACGACGGTGCTATTGGCGACATTGTGGCGGCGCAGGTTTGGTGGAATCAGGGCGGCCTTTGGCTCAAGAACCGCCAGCCAAGCTGGAGCGACGTTGAGAACCAGATTCGCAACTGGATCTACTACTCGTGGGTTGGCGGCGATCACATTGTGGAGCAGCACATTCACAACATCGACGTGGCGAACTGGGCCATGCGGGCGCATCCGCTGAAGTGTACGGGAATCGGCGGTCGGCAGTCACGCACGGGCGCCGGATACGGCCACGTTTTCGACCACTTCGCCTGTGAGTTCGAGTATCCGGGCGGCGTGATTGTCACCAGCCAGTGCAAGCAGCAGGACGGCACTCACTCCAAGGTTGCCGAGCGCATCGTGGGCACCAAGGGCGTGAGCAATGCACAGTCCAGCATCAAGGGCGACAACAACTTCCGTTACGACGGTAACCACAAGAATGCATACGTCCAAGAGCATACGGACCTCATCGCCAGCATCCGCGCCGGCAAGCCGCTCAACGAGGGCGTGCAGGTAGCCGAGAGCACCATGTCTGCCATCATGGGACGAATGGCTTGCTACACCGGCCAGGAGATCACGTGGGAGATGGCGATGGGCTCGACCGAGGTGCTGATGCCGCAGACAGTGGAGTTTGGAACTATGGCTGTTGCGCCTATTGCAGTGCCGGGGCTCACCAAGTTCGCCTAGACTCTGCGGCCGGACTTGCAATAATGAGGGGACGGACCGCAATGGTCCGTCCCCTCGTTGTGGCATTCTCTCGTGAACTGAAATGCAGCCCATACTTTAGACACTTGCGGCCCTCCACTGCCTCCCACGGCGTTGCCGTGGGCTGACGTTGTTGTGCGCCTCCGGCGCGGACGTCCGCCCCGCAGGGGCAAGACAGGAATAGCCTCGGGCATCGCCCGGGGACGAGTGCGTCGGGCCGCGTTATTCCCCATGGCGTTGCCGTGCGCTGATGCTGTTGTGCGCCTCCGTCGCGAACGTCCGCCCCGGAGGGGCAAGAGAACAGAAGGCTCGGGCGTCGCCCGGGGACGAGTGCGTCGGGCCGCGAGGTCCCCACGGCATTGCCGTGGGCTGATGCTGTTGTGCGCCTCCGGCGCGAACGGCCGCCCCGGAGGCGCAACGTACACTGAACCTCGACCATCGGCCGAGGAGATCGAAGGGAGCATTGCATGCACGCCCGCACGTTGGTAGCCCTGCTGGCCTGCGTCATCGTCACCATGAACGCAAACGGACAGTCATCTCCTACAGCTTGGAAGCCCGCGCCGGGGCCGCTCACTACTAGGTGGGCCAAGGACGTGCGGCCAGACAAGGCACTCCCCGAGTATCCGCGTCCACAGATGGTGCGCAAGTCCTGGAAGAACCTTAACGGGCTGTGGAACTATGCCATCGCGCCGAGGAGCGCGACCGAATGGACCCAGTCAAGCGGCGAAATACTCGTTCCGTTTCCCATCGAGTCCTCACTCAGCGGTGTGGGCAAGCGCGTCAGCCCAGAGGAGCGGCTCTGGTACAAGCGCTTCTTCGACGTTCCAAAGGCATGGGCGAAGAAGCGAGTGCTCCTGCACTTCGGCGCGGTAGATTGGGAATGCACCGTGTGGGTGAACGGCTCGGAGGTGGGCCGCCACAAGGGTGGCTACGACTCCTTCAGCTTCGACATAACAGACGCCCTGAAGCCGTCGGGGCTCAACATCCTCACGGTGGCCGTGTGGGACCCAAGCGATGCCGGATTGCAGCCGCGAGGCAAGCAGGTCAACAAGCCGGAGGTTATCTGGTATACGCCGACCACCGGGATATGGCAGACGGTGTGGCTCGAGCCGGTTGAGACTGCTCACATTCGCTCGATTCACATCGTGCCGGACATCGACCAGGGAGTGGCACGCATCCGAGCAGACGTCTCAATGCCGGACGGCGCAGAGCTTACAGTTTCGCGCCCCGGGGCAGGCGGCGCAGCGGTCTCCGGACCGGCGAAGGATGAGATTCTGCTGTCCATCCCGGACGCGAAGCTCTGGTCGCCCGAAGACCCTCACCTCTACGATATCACCCTCACGCTCACACTCGGGGGCAAGGAAGCAGATAGAGTCGCAAGCTACGTGGGCATGCGAAAGATATCGCTCGGAAAGGACGACCACGGTCGCACGCGACTCTGCCTGAACAACAAGCCGTACTTCATGGTCGGACCGCTTGATCAAGGCTTCTGGCCGGATGGCCTGTATACGGCGCCCACCGATGCGGCCCTGAAGTCTGACATTGAGGTAACCAAGAAGCTCGGATTCAACATGGCCCGCAAACACGTGAAGGTCGAGCCGGATCGATGGTACTACTGGTGCGACAAGCTGGGCCTGATCGTATGGCAGGACATGCCCAGCGGTGACCGCTACATCGGTGGCAAGGACCCTGACATCGTGCGGACAGCGGAGTCCGCTGCACAGTTCGAGACCGAGCTGACGCGCATGATCCACAACCTTCGGTCTCACCCCAGCATCGTGATGTGGGTGCCGTTCAATGAAGGGTGGGGACAGTTCGACACAGCGCGAATTGCCGAACTCGCCAAGCGGCTCGACCCGACGCGCCTAGTGAACAGCGCGAGCGGCTGGACGGATCGCGGGGTGGGGGATGTGTTCGACTGGCACGTCTACCCAGGTCCGGAGAGCCCGAAGCCGGAGCCGAATCGCGCGGCAGTGTTGGGCGAGTATGGTGGCCTCGGTCTTCCCCTTGCGGGCCACACCTGGCAGGCGAAGGACAACTGGGGATATCGGACCTTCACGGACGTTCCGAGCCTCACGGAGGCGTACCTCAAGCTGCAGGCGAAAGTGCTTGATCTAATCGCGAATCCAGGACTCAGCGCCGCGATCTACACGCAGACGACGGACGTTGAGATCGAGGTTAACGGCCTAATGACCTACGACCGAGAGGTGATTAAGCTGGATCCGAAGGTGGTGGGTCCCGCGAACAGGAAGCTGCACACGAGGCGGTAGGAAGTGGTCGCACGGGGAGGCGCGGAGACGGACAAGGCGAGACGTCTATCTCACGCGAAGGCGCGAAGGCGCGAAGAAGGGTGGCCAATCTAGGCTTGCGGCGGTCGGTATGACAAAGGCCCCATTGCAGGGGCCCTCGTCATTGTGACGGTAGCGTTGGACTACCTATC
>VFKD01000577.1 GCA_009885735.1 bacterium | reverse complement strand
GCCGCATCAAACTCCAAAGGCCGTACGTCCCGCAAGTCCTAGACCGCTGTGCGCCCGCGACGAGCGCGCACCGAACGTCCAACTGCGTGGCACGGGCACACCACCAGGACATACCCCGGAGCGCGGGCGTCCCGCCCGCCAGGGACGCATCAAACTCCAAAGGCCGTACGTCCCGCAAGTCCTAGACCGTTGTGCGCCCGCGACGGGCGCGCTCCAACACCCTCGCAGAACGCACATCCCACGAGTGCTACTTTACACCACGAGCGTGCCGAGGTTATAATTCGAGCTTAGCATAGACGCATTGCACGCGAGGAACTACCGCTTGTTCATTTCACGCAACCAACTGGTCGGACTGCTCTCCGTAGTCACAACGGCAGCATGCGCCTCACCGCTGTATTCGCAAGCTCCCGCGCCGACCTTCGAGTCCAGCGTGCTGCCCGTGCTCCGCGCAAACTGCACCACCTGCCATGGAGCTATCAAGGAAGGTGGCCTGGACCTCCGAACCGCAGCCTCGATGCTGAAGGGCGGCAGCCGAGGGCCGGCAGTCGTCGCGGGCAAGCCCGATACCAGCCTCGTCCTAACACGAATTCTAGACGGCTCCATGCCGCCGGGAGGCAAGCGCCCCGCGAAGCGCGACACGGATGTGCTGAAGGCATGGATCATTGCGGGCGCAAAAGACACTGCAGCAAGTGGATCCAGTCGCCACTGGGCGTTCGTGGCTCCAAAGAGGCCGAAGCTTCCCGGCGTAAAGGCGAAGGGGTGGG
Source organism: bacterium (assembly GCA_009885735.1). Classification (GTDB taxonomy): domain Bacteria; phylum Armatimonadota; class Chthonomonadetes; order Chthonomonadales; family CAJBBX01; genus VFKD01. The sequence goes on along the minus strand of VFKD01000577.1, from coordinate 1,228 downwards.
CTCAGAATCCAGTGGACGCATTCATCCTGGCCAAGCTCGAAGCCGCTCGCATCTCACCGCCACCCGCTGCGAACCGTCGAACCCTGCTGCGCCGCCTGTCGCTCGACCTCGTGGGACTGCCGCCCACCACGAAGGAGCAAGCCGAGTTCGAAGCAGACAAGAGGCCGAATGCCTATCAGTTGAAGGTTGATGAGCTGCTCACTAGGCCGCAGTACGGCGAACGCTGGGGCAGGCACTGGCTGGACGTGGTGCGGTACGCGGAAACCAACGGCTACGAGCGCGACGGCACGAAGCCAAGTGCCTGGAGATATCGCGACTACGTTATCAAGGCATTCAACGCAGACAAGCCGTTCGACCGCTTCATCCACGAGCAGATTTCTGGGGACGAGCTGCCCGGATCGAACGCGGAGACACAGATTGCCGGAACATTCCTGCGGCTTGGCTCCTGGGACGACGAGCCTGCAGAGCCGATGCTCGACCGATACGACCAGCTTGATGACGTGCTGGGCACGACCACAGCGGCCTTTGTGGCGCAGACCATTCGATGTGCGCGATGCCACGATCACAAGCTGGAACCCTTCTCGCAGAAGGACTACTACCAGCTCCTCTCGGTCTTTGATCCTCTCAAACGACCGCAGAACGACCGGACGGACCTCGATCGATTGGTTGGCACGGCCGCAGAGCTCAAGGCCTACCAGGCGGCGTATGAGCAGGTCGCTCGCCAGGTTGAGCCCATGCGAAAGTCGCTTGAAACGCTGCTGGCGCCGCTGGCAAAGAAGCTCGCCGAATCCGGCAAGTCGACCCTCCCTAAGGAGGCGCTCGCAGCCATTCAGGTGCCGGACGACAAGCGCAATCCCGCTCAGAAGGCGCTCGTGAAGGAGCACCGCTCCAAGCTTCAGAGCGAGTGCGCGACTGTCGCAAGCGCCGTGGCCGCCGCCGAAATGACGCGACTCCAGGCAGAGATCGACCGAATCGACTCCTCGCGACCGCCGGAGCCGCCGAGAGCCTATATCTGGCATGAGCCCAAGGCCGAGCCGCCCAAAACCGCCATCCTTCAGCGCGGCGACCCCACTCGTAAGGGCCCGGAGGTCTCCACGGCGGTGCCGGCCGTGCTCGAGACTTCGTCCATTGGGGACCCGCGTCCCACCGAATCCACCACCGGCCGAAGGCTCTGGCTGGCGAACTGGCTCACAAGCGCGAAGAACCCGCTCACCGCGCGGGTGATGGT
>VFKD01000663.1 GCA_009885735.1 bacterium | reverse complement strand
TTCGACAATCGGGACTTCTACGATTTCCGTGAGCGGTGTACGCTGGCCGGCATCCACGTTCCCATCCTGGCTGGACTGATGCCGGTTACCTCCGGCAAGGGGCTGGTCCGCATGGCGGAGCTGGCTCTCTGCTCCAGATTCCCTGCACCGCTCCAGCGCGCCATCAACCGCTGTGAGGGCGACGACGAGCGAGTACAGCGCGTTGGCATCCAATGGGCCACCGAGCAGTGCCGGGACCTGCTGGACAATCAGGTGAGCGGGGTCCACTTCTACACGCTGAACCGGTCGAATGCCTCGCGCGAGATTACGGCGAACCTCGGAGTGACCGACTCGCGTGCCCTGAGCCGCACAGCATAGGGACGTTGCCTGCTGCGTCCTCATCTGCGGCCAAGGCTTGTAACTGGACGGGCTTGTTCTCTGCTTCATGACCGGTTACTCTTTTCAGAGACGCGAATCCGGAAACAGAGATGCAAAAAAAGTCCCCTCCGCGCTTGCAGAGGGGACTTTCCTCGACTAGAGTGGCTTGCTGGATGCTACCAGCCCACGACGTTTGGCCGGAACATGTAGTCCCCAAGAGTGAAGAACATCAGCAGGAACCAGATGAACCCCGCTGCCGCCCAGAACCAAACCAGCTTGGATCCGGCCTTAACCCCCATGAAGTAGAGGATGACTGCCATCATCTTGGCGACAGCGATAGTCATCGCAACCACGTTGTTGAGTGGTCCGAGGTTGACGTAGGACACCGCAACCGTGAGCCAGAGCATCACCAGCAGAAACGAGAAGGTGGCTATGAACATCTTGAGCGGCGGTGCGTGATGCGCTTGATTCTCTGAATGATCCATGATAGCTATCCGTGCGGCATAAGGTAGAAGAGCGGGAACAGGAATATCCAAACGATGTCCACGAAGTGCCAGTATAGCCCGAACATTTCAATGGGCATGTAGTCGTCCACAGCCTTGTGCTTGACTGCAACCATCCAGGCGAGTATTCCTAGCGTTATGATGCCAATCAAGACATGGATGCCGTGCAGGCCGGTCATCGCGAAGTAGAGACTGAAGAATATCTCCGCTTGTCCTGCGCTGCCGGGTCCGTGCCACTGGAAGAACGGTCCCGGAATCTCGTGTGCCGCAATCTTGGCGGAGTACTCAAAGTACTTGATAACCATGAAAGCAAAGGCACACACGATGACGGAGATGAGCCAAAACAGCGTCATCTTGCGGTTCTTCAGCATTGCAGACCGGACGCCCAGCGCCATAAAGAGGGAGCTCGTGAGCAGCACGGTTGTATTGATGAAACCTAGTCTTACATTCAGCACCTTATGTGCTTCATAGAAGACATCACCAAACTTCCAGCGGTAGAGCACATACGCGAAGAAGAGCACGCCGAAGAACATGATCTCCGTCACGAGGAAAGTCCACATACCTACAATGTAGATTTCGTTCTGCTGACCAATGTCTTCAAACTGATGGCTAACCGCGGCATGGTCACTGGATTCCGCGTTGTGTGCTGTGTGAACGCCCATACTGCTAGCCTCCTGCCGGCTTTGGCGCGTGGGCCGGTTTCGCAGCAGGCGCCTCTTCGATGTCTTCAGCCTCCTCGGCCTCGGCGTCATACGCATAGGCCTCTTCAGTCACAATCGGCGGCTCGTCGAAGTTGTGCGACATGGGCGGCGATTGTGTGGTCCATTCCAGTCCAGTCGCGTTCCAAGGATTTGGACCGGCTTTCGGTCCCTTGAGATACGACCAGGTGAGATAGAATGCGGGCAGCATGAACCCGACCGCAAGCAGAATCGATCCAAAGCTTGAGAGAACGTGCCAAATCTGGAACTCAGGCATCAGGTAGTAGTAGTGATAGCGGCGCGGCATTCCAAGGTAACCCACGACGAATTGGGGCATGAACGTGGCATTGAACCCGAGAAACACAAGAATCGCAGAGAGGCGTCCCCAGAACTCGGAGTAGAGCCGACCCGTCATCTTGGGCCACCAGAAGTGGAGGCCGCCAAGGTAGCCCATGATGGTGCCGCCCACCATGACATAGTGGAAGTGCGCCACCACAAAGTATGTGTCGTGGAGGTGGATATCGGTTGCCATAGACGAGAGATACAGGCCGGTCAGCCCTCCGATGAGGAACAGGCCTAGGAACCCAAGAGCGTAGTACATGGGGGTTTCGAGTCGGATCGATCCCTTGTACATAGTTGCGGTCCAGTTGAAGACCTTGATGGCCGATGGAACCGCTACAACAGTGCTGATGATAGAGAAGACCATCCCTTGGTACATTGATTGGCTGGACACAAACATATGGTGTCCCCACACCAGAAATCCAAGCGCAGCGATGGCAAGGCTCGAGAACGCGACGAAGCTATATCCGAAGACTCTCTTGCGAGAGAAGCAAGCCATGAGTTCGCTAATCACGCCCATGGACGGCAGAATCATGATGTAGACGGCCGGGTGCGAGTAGAACCAGAACAGGTGCTGGAAGAGCACCGGGTCGCCGCCAAGCTTCGGGTCGAAGATGCCGATGTGCAGGGTACGCTCCACCACGACGAGCAGCAGAGTAATGGCAATTACGGGCGTGCCCAGGATCATGATGACGCTCGTGGCATATTGCGCCCACACAAAGAGCGGCAAGCGGAACCACGTGAGCCCTGGAGCTCGCATTTTGTGGATTGTGACGATGAAGTTGATGCCGGTGAATATCGACGAGAAGCCCGCGAAGAACGCACCGCAGATAGCCCAAACCACCTGGGACTTGCTGTACATGCTGCTGTAGGGAGTGTAGAAGGTCCATCCCGTATCGACGCCACCGGTCATCATTGCGATAACGGCGCAAACGCCGCCTGCCATGTAGACGTACCAGCTAAGCAGGTTGAGCCGCGGAAAGGCAAGGTCTCGCGCGCCAATCATGAGCGGGACTAAGAAGTTGCCGAGAATCGCTGGAATGGCGGGAATGAGGAAGAAGAACACCATCACAACGCCGTGCATCGTGAATATCTTGTTGTAGGTTTCGTTCTCGAGTAGAACGCCTCGCGGCGAGGTAAGCTCCAATCGAATCAAGCCGGCGGCCGCGCTGCCCACGAGGAAAAAGGCGCTCACCGAGATCAGATAGAGCATCGCAATCCGCTTGTGATCGCCGGTGAGGAGCCACGACTTAACCGTGTGACTCCAGTTCAGGTAGTTCACCTGCGGAGCGTCGTGTGCAGGCATTGAATTCGTCTCTTCCTTCATTCCGGTGTTCCAGTTGGGCGCACGTCTGGCACTGACGGATCTGTCGAGCCTGCCGGCGGACTGACGGCCGGCGCCATAGTCGGTTTAGGCTGGGCGACGCCGAGCGTCTTGATATGCGCCATCAGTTGCAGCGTCTGCTCCTCGGTAATCTGACCCTTGTAGGTCGGCATAGACGCAATGTATCCCTTGGTCAGCCTGTCATTCGGGCTTAGGATGGCCTCGCGAACGTAGCTGTTGTCCGCAGTGACCGAGTCACCCTTTTCCAGCGCTACCACCTTGCCGAAGAGTCCAGCTAGGCTGGGTCCGCGAATGCTGTCGTTCGCTTCATGGCATCCCGCGCAGTTATACTGCTTGTAGATCGCCTCTCCCGCCTTCTCCATCGTCAGCTTCTGGTCGAAGTTTCGCGCTCCCTTGCTTGCTAGCCACTTCTGGTATTCCGCCTGCTCCATTACCTCAACAAATCCGCCCATCTCGCTGTGCTGAGTTCCACAATACTCGGCGCACAACAGGTTGTATCTGCCGACCTTGGACGGCTCAAACCAGAGCGTCGTATAGCGACCCGGAATCACATCCTGCTTCACACGGAATTGCGGGATGAAGAAGCTATGCAAGACGTCCTGCGATATCATGATGAGCTTAACCGGCTTGCCAAGCGGAACGTGGAGCTCGTTGTTTTCCCGCACGCCGTCCGGGTGCTGAATATGCCACATCCACTGCTTGCCAATGACATATATCTCCATAGCATCCTTCGGCGCGGATCTCATGTGCGTGAAGAGCGCCGCAGCCCAGAAGAAGATTACTAAGCCAAGAATGAGCGGCAGAATTGTCCACGTCAGCTCTAGGGGCAGGTGCTCGTCATGAGCGCCTTTCCTGTTAACCTTGTTGCCCTTGCGATATCGAAGCGCAAAGAAGACAACAAGCGCACTCACGAGCCCCGTGAAGACCACAGTCAGGATTGTGGTGACCAGGAACAGGACATCGTACGGGCCCGCAAAAGTAGATGCCTGTTCAGGCATCAGCGGGAAGTTACCCATTGCTCGTCAATCTCCAAAGGAAGCTGCTCATGCGTCGCCTTCACTTGTCGGTCTGGATTTGCCACTTTGGGCCGCGTCGGTCGTCCTTCGGTGTCTCACCGACATCATCAATATCGAACTGCCAAGGATCACTAGCGTGAGAATTCCCGACACCTTGAGTGTCTGCATCACCACCAGTCGGGCCTTCCCAGTCTTAGGATCATACTGGAGACAGCCCAGCAGGATGGGCTGTTCAACAACTGTGCCGATCTTGCTCCGGGCTGCGGCAAGGAGGGATTCTCGCATAGGGCGCTGGGGATACTTCACCCCGTAATAATACTGAGACACTTGCCCAGATGGCGTGAGCACCATCAGCCCTGCCGGATGCACTACCTGGTCCTTTTGCTCGTTGTACATGAAGTTGAAGCCGACCGAGTCCGCGAGCTTGCGGATATTCGGCATGTCTCCTACTAGAGAGTGCCAGCCCGCCTCCGCACCGGGGCGATTGTAGCGCTGCAGCGCAGATTTTTTGTTTGCCGCGGCCTCGTCTGGAGTCTCCTTCGGGTGGATACTGACCGTCAGGACGTCAAAGTCCGTGCCTACGCGCTCCTTCTTGATCGCACGAAGCGAATCGAGCGCACCGTCCATCTCCATCGCGCAGTAGCCACGGCACCGGTAGAAGATGAGCATCAGGACGACCGGACGCTTGCCGAAGTATTCCCCGAGCCGCACGGTCTTGCCCGTTTCATCGCGAAACGTGAGATCCAGCGGCACTTGAGCATTGAGCTTCTGGACAATCTGTATCTTGTCTATGTCTACCTTTGGAGGATCTTGGGCACGGGCGTTGTGGCGTGCGAGGCTGAACACAGCCCCCATCAGAGCTGTCTGTACCAGCCGCCTCGGAGTAGTCATTGCCATTCTAGCGAACCACCCCTTCCACTCGATTTGCTAGGCCGCGCTGCGCGGTTAGTTCGATGGCCCTTGATACAGGAATGCGGACGGTACGCAGGTCCTTATCCGCCCAGCCAAATCCGTCAAGCACTTGGCGCTCCCGCGCTCGCAAGTCTGCAATGTCTTGCTTCGCCGTAACCGTGTTCTGCAAGACAGGCGCTGGGGGCAGCCGCTTGCCTGGACCGAGGCTGGACGCTTCTTCCTTCTGGCCTCCGAGCATAACCACATAGATCGCGAAAGTTACTCCGCCAGACAATAGGGAGAAGGCGAAAAAGCCTGCCATCCACTTTAGAATGACTGGAAGGGCAAGATCCCCGCTCTCGTAGCGCATGTTCTCCGGCTTAGGCACGTTGGGCTCGTTTCCAGGGTTGTCTTTACGCATGGTCCGCCTCCATCAGGCGCGTGTCGAAGGTAGGTAGGACCGCCTTTCCCTTCAGGTTCCAGGCAAACAGGGCCAGCCACAAGCCTCCAACACCGACGAACGCTGCTGCATCGGTCCACAGGAACCGTGGGCCATGCGTACAGAACGTCGGCATAACGACCCAATAGACGTCGATGATCCTAATCACAAATATCCACGCAGCCATCTTGCAAAGCATTGCGGGGACGCGCTTCACCTTCGGCGAGAGCAGCAGCACGAAGGGGATGAAGAACTGAGCGATCACCACGAACGCGCCCATTGCGCTAAATCCACCATTGGTGTGATTCAGATAAAAGGTGTTCTCCTCGGGCAGATTGCCATACCAGATGATGAGGTACTGCGAAAGCGATGTGTAGGCCCAGAGCATGGTGAACATGAACATCAGGTTGCCCAGGTCCCGCGTCAGCTTCGGATTCACGATATCGCAATACGGCTTGCGCGTGCAGTTGAGCGTGATGATAAACGTTGTGAATGAAGCCACCGCCAGACCCTGGCCGACAACAAACCAAACCGCATAGATGGTGGAGAACCAGTGTGGATCCGTGGACATGATCCAGTCTGTTATTCCGAATGTCACGGTAATCGCAAAGAACAGGATGCCGGGAGCCGCGATGTTCGTCCGCTTCTGCGCTAGGTCCCAGTCCTGAGTTGCGTCCTGCTTCTGCGACAGCTTGTTGAGAACCGTGGCCATGAGCCACCAGCACCCGAAGAACAAGATCAGCCGAACTAGAAAGAAGCTTGTGTTGAGATAGACCGACTTATGCTGCAGAACCTTGTCCGCGGCCACGACTGCCGGGTTCGACCACGGGTAGATGTCGTGCATGCCCATCAAAAGAATCGGCAGATAGAGCAACAGCATCACCGGTATGAGCTTCGCGCCGGACTCGATGAGGCGAAGAATTGCAAGTCCCCATGTGGACCTGAGCGTGTGTGCCAGCAGCACGAGCACGAAGCAGCCGAGCGTCATACAGAGCCAGAAGACCCAGGCAAAGAAGTAGCCTTGGAGCGCCGGCAGCTTGTCCTGCTGCAGGCCCAGCGCCCAGGCTCCGAGGCCCACTATGCCGAGCAGGAATCCAATAGGAATGAGCTTGTCGAGGGCCGGAAGTCTCATGTCGCTGTTACTGATCAATGCTTCGACCCACCCTCTGTGTGCCCGCCGGCGGCGGCGCCATTAGTACCAGCGTGCGTGTCGCCTGCGGCGGCAGCGATTCCGATTCCCACCGGTTTCTCGTCAATCTGGCCCTGTTCCTCGGCAGTAAGGTCCTCAAGGGCGGAATGCTGGCTAAGCTGCAGGGCTCGAATGTAGGAAACAATTTTCCATCGGTCATCCGGATCCACGCGCTGTGCATAGCTGAACATGGCGCCGTGGCCATGAGTTATCACGTCGAAGAAATAGCCCACCGGCATCTTGCGCAGCCGTTCCGTGTGATAAGTGGCGGGCTGGGCGCGCAGCGCCAATCCGCGTTGTGCAATCATCCCTTTGCCGTCGCCTAGAGCGCCGTGGCACGGCGAGCAGTAGATGTTGAATCGGTCCTGCCCGCGCTCAATGTCCTGCTTTGCAATCGCAAACGGAAACTCGTCGACGTACTTCTTGGCCACAATGCCGGTATACAGATGGTCGTCGGTGCGAAGCTGGCCTTGGGCAACCGTGTTTGCCACCGGCGGGCGGCTGGCCGCGCCATCGGCGAAGAAGTCGCTCTGTTGAAGCGGCTTCGCTTTCGGCTGTATCCACATGTCCGTGTGGCACCCGGCGACAAGCGCGAGGCTCAGCAAGCCTGCAAGGCGCTGAAGTCTTCGTCGAGTGAACATTCGGTTTATCGACTCTCTGTCCATCACTCTTCGTCCTCGACTTCATGCACGCTCTCGGCGCCAAGGCTCTGCAGAAAGTCCGCAGTTTCGTGAGAGTCGTATTGCGGGTCTACGGCTTCGACGACTAGGAAGAAGCGATCCTGCGAGGCCCGATCGAAGCCTGGGACCGAGAACACGGGATGGTGCGGCCTTGGGAGACCATTCAGCCCGAGCATGCCGAATACCGCGGCAAACGAGGCAGCAAGGACCGTACACTCAAACAACACGGGTACGAATGCAGGCAGACTGAGCATCGGTTTGCCTCCCACATTGACCGGATAGTCGACCACCGAGACCCATGCCTGCAGGCCAAGGCCAACAAGAGCGCCGACAACTCCACCGATGAAGATGAGCCACTGGAGCCTCGGGTCCTCGAACTCAACCGCTTCCGCTAGTCCATGCACGGGAAACGGCGAGTAGGCGTCGATCTTCTTGTAGCCGGCGGCCCTGGTCTTCTTGGCAGCCTCAATGAGCGCGCCGGGACCCAGGAATTCAGCGACCAGGCCGTGAGGCTTGGGCGCAGCTGGAGCGTGGCTCATTGGGCGTTCTCCTTGTCGTGGCCTGCACCAGCGGCGTCGTGGGCGGGGACAGGGCCCGCCCCTACGTCTGCGTGATCAGCATGTTCCGCCTGCTGCTGGCGCTGCCAGAGCTCCTTCATTTCGAATATGTTGATCATAGGAAGGAAGCGCACGAACAGGAACATCATCATGATAAAGAACCCGATGGTGCCCACGAACATCGCAATATCCCAAAACGACGGGATATACATACCCCAACTGCTTGGGAGGAAGTCGCGATGCAGGCTGACCGGAATGATGATGAAGCGCTCCAGCCACATGCCGATGGTAACGAACTGACTGATGACGAAGATCGCGGGATAGCACCTGCGAACCTTGGGTATCCACAGCAACTGAGGCACAATGCCGTTGCAGGTGATGAGAGACCAGTAGAACGGCGCATAGGGGCCGGTCATTCGGTTCTTGATCATCGCAATCTCATAGGTGTTGCCGCTGTACCAGCCGAAGAACACCTCAAGGATATAGCCGTAGAACACGATGAGGCCAGTGGCGAGCATCACCTTCGCCATCCAGTCGATATGCTTGTCGGTGATGAAGTCCTTCAGCTTGTACCAGGCACGCATCGGGATCGCAAGCGTCAGAACCATCGCAAATCCGGCGTAGATGGCGCCCGCCACGAAGTAGGGCGGGAAGATGGTGGTGTGCCAGCCCGGAACAATGGACACCGCGAAGTCGAAGCTAACGATAGAGTGAACCGAGAGAACCAGCGGGGTCGATAGGCCCGCAAGAATAAGATAGGCTGTCTCGTAGCGCAGCCAGTGCCGAACGCTCCCTCGCCAGCCCATGGCCAGCATGCCGAAGACCACCTGGACGATCTTATTCTTGGCCCTATCGCGAAGGGTCGCGAAGTCCGGAATCAGCCCTACAAACCAGAAGAGCGCCGAGACCGTCATATAGGTGCTGACGGCGAACACGTCCCAAACCAGCGGGCTGCGAAACTGCGGCCACATTCCGAGCGTGTTTGGCCCGATCGGCATCAGCCAGTAGGCTACCCATGGACGGCCCGTGTGCAGTAGGGGATACATGCCCGCGCACATAACGGCAAAGATCGTCATGGCTTCGGCAAACCGGTTGATCGAGTTTCGCCACTGCTGGCGCATGAGCAGCAACACGGCTGAAATCAGAGTTCCGGCGTGGCCGATACCGATCCACCATACGAAGTTGATGATGTCGAAGCCCCAGCCGGCCGGCTGATTGATGCCCCAGATTCCAACTCCCTTGTAGAGCAGCCACAGAACAGCGCCGCCTAGTACCTGAACGAGAAGAAACGCCATCGCGAACGTAATCAGCCAGATAGGAGGATGACTCTTCTGGTCGAGCACCACGCGGCCAATCTTCCGGTCGATGGATTCATAGCTCTGCTTGCCACCTATGAATCTGTCCTGTGGTGGTTTGCTCAACTGTGGGCTCCGTGCTGCAGATCGGGATGCTGATTGACCACCTTCTTAAGGTAGGTCGTTCTTGGACGGGTGTTCACTTCTTCGAGCAGGCTGTAGTCGTGCGGCTGATCCTTTAACTCCCGGACTTTCGAGCCAGTGTCATGGATGTTGCCGAACACGATGGCCTTAGGCGGGCAGACCTGCTGGCAAGCTGTGATTACGCCTCCGTCCTTAATGGTCGTGTCTGCCTTCTTCGCCTCTATCCGCGCCGCGTTGATGCGCTGAACACAATACGTACACTTCTCCATCACCCCGCGTCCGCGCACCGTCACATTCGGGTTGTTGAGAAGCTTCAGTACTGGAACCTCGTGGTGGTTCGCATAGTTCAGGAAGTTGAACCGCCGCACTTTGTACGGGCAGTTGTTCGAGCAGTAGCGGGTGCCCACGCAGCGGTTGTAGACCATCTGATTGAGGCCCTCGTGGCTGTGAACCGTGGCGCCGACTGGGCACACGGGCTCGCACGGTGCATTTTCGCAGTGCATGCAGAGAATTGGCTGATGCAGCGCCTCGACTTCCTCCTCCGGGTTGCCCCGATAGTACCGGTCGATTCGAATCCAGTGCATTTCGCGGCCCTTGCGCACTTGCTCGCGGCCCACGACGGGAATGTTGTTCTCGGCCTGACACGCGGTTACACAGGCGTTGCATCCTGTGCAGAGAGTTAGGTCGATAGACATGCCCCAGGCATTGCCGTCGTTTGCGTGCTCTTTGGCGTCGTACAGGCTCGGAGGTCCTGTGTGTCCCTCGCCTTCGCTCGCTCCATGGTGAACCTCTGATGGACCATACATGTTGTGAGGAAGCGCATTGTCCTTCACAAACTCCTCAAAAGTGTTGCCCTGGATGAGCGGCCTGTTCTGCTGGTTTCCGATCTCGCCCACATCAATGGCATGGTGGTCCTGCGCAGTGACGAGATCATAGGTGCCGCTGAGCTTCTCTAGCTTAGCTCCCAAGAGGTTCCATGGGGTTGCGGACTGCTGCAGCGCATAAGCATCGGTGCCTGCGGACGCCAGATTCACTCCACCTTTGCGTCGTCCATACCCCAAGTGGAGAGTAACAGAGTTGGTTGGATGGCCTGGAAGTACCCAGACCGGCGCTTTAACCGACTGGCTGCCCACCGAGAGCTTTACCATGTCGTTGCGAGAAAGCTTCATTTCTCGCGCCATCTTCGGGCTGATCAAGATAGCGTTATCCCACACCAGCTTTGTAAGCGGCTTCGGCAACTCTTGCAGCCAGCCGTTGTTGGCGAAGCGACCGTCAAATATGGTTGGATCTGGGCGAAGCGCGATCTCAAACCCTGCCGCCGCGGGTACAAGCGCTGACGCTGCGCCGGATACGGCAGCTACATTCAACGTCACAGGCGATTCGGCAAACGCGCTGTTTGGAATGATGCCGTCATGAAGCCACGTCTGCCAGTCCTTCTCGCGTGCTTCGGTCGGATTGGCGCCGAGCAGCTGACCATGCACCAGCTCGTAGCCGTCCACGGGCTCATCGACGATGGCGCTAAGGAGGTCATGCACGGACTTTCCGCTATAGAGCGGTTCGATGAGGGGCTGAACGATGCAGTGCGTGCCGTCGTGGCCGCGAGTGTCGCTCCACGACTCGAGGTAGTGAGTGGCCGGTATGTGCCACTGACAGAGGGCGGCGGTTTCGTCTGGATAGAGTCCCAGGTAGACCAGGTTCGCCACTTTCTTCACGCGGGAAGCGAAGTTCAGGTCCACCGGTGCAGAGTAGGCAGGATTTGTATTGAGGATGAAGAGGACCTCAACCTTGTCCTCGTCGATCTCTTGGAGAAGCATGTCTAGGCTCTCGCCCTGAATCTCCACCTGCTGAGTGTATCCGACGCACGTACCAACGGACCCGAGCACGCTGTTCATCGCATGACCGAGAGCTTGAATCGCAGGAGGCGTCTGCTCGCCTGAAACCACCACTGCCGCTGCGCCCGCCTCTTTCAAGTCCTTCGCCACGACTTGCGCAAACTTGGCAAGAGCGGGATTATCCAGGCGAAGCGGCGCGGCGCCGACATCCACGCCAAGCGCTCGCGCAATCTCCACGGCGAATGCCTCAAGCTCGCTTGGCGCTGCGGAAATGCGGTGGTCCGCAGTTGCGCCCGTATTGTTTGGACAGCACTCCACGGCGTAGAGGCGGTTCATCTTATCCGCGCCCTTGCGAACCTGTCTTCCTGAGGCAAAGTCCCTCGCATAGCGAACGGAGCCGACCATCGCCGTCAGAAAGTCGCTGTCCAGCGAGAGGACTACGGAGGCTTTATCGAAGTGGTAGACCGGATTGAGAGGGGCTCCGAAGGCAGTCTGAGTACCGGCATACACGGCATCGCGTCCTGCTGGTTCATGGACATACCACTTTGGCCCATGAAGGGCTTTCTTCAGGCGTTCAATCTGAGCTGCCAGCGTCGGCGAAGACGACGCCTCTGACAGGAACCGTACTCGTGCGATGGTCTCGGGCCTAGAGATAAGCGGCCGAAGCCAGGCGAGGAATGCGTCCCAGGTGGTCAACTCGCCGTTGTGCGTAAGTGTGCGCTGCCGGTCTGGATCGTAAAGAGTGAGGAGCGAGGCCTGTGCAAAGATGTCGGTGGCTCCAAGGCTGGAAGGGTGCTTCTCATTGCCCTCGACCTTAGTTGGGCGGCCCATGTTGCTGGTTACCACCACGCCCATGCCGATGCCTGCCTGTGAATAGGCGGTGGCATACCCAACGGGTTTGCCCGGCACAATCTCCTCGGGCGCCTTCACATACGCCACGATCTTCTCTTGGGGCATGAATCGACAGCCGGTGAGCCCTGCGAGCGCGAGCGAAGCGCCCATCACCTTGATGAAGTCGCGCCTGTCCAACGAGAGGAGCGAGGCGCGATTTGGAAACTCATCGTCGAGCCAATTGCGAAAGTCCTCGGTTCCTGAAAGCTCATCCAGGCTGCGCCAATAGTCTGCGCCGCGCTTGCCCGCGAGATTAGCCTGAGCAGCTTCGAGGTCCATCGGTTTTGGCGTGTCGTTCTTCATGCTTCTTAAAATCGCCTTGGTGTGAGCAGTTGCTATCTGTGGCAGATGTAGCAGTCGGACAGGGTCTCGACCTTGATGCCGTACTCTTGCACGAGCTTGCGACCGCGTGCCTGGTCTTCCTTCGAGGGCTTGTAATGCGCTGTAGCCATCAAAGAGTACTCACTGCCGGTAAGGTTGGCGCCCTTACTCGATTCCTGATACTTGCGGAAAAGACCAAACACTTCATCCTTCGGCCGAATGTACTTGCCAGGGTCTCGGTGGCAGTCGAGACACCACGACATGAAGAACGGCTTTCCCTTCCATGTCATCTGCATTTTCTGGACGGGACCGTGGCACACGTTGCAGTTCACGCCTTTTGCGATGTGTATGGAGTGATCGAAGTAGACAAAGTCCGGAACTTTGTTCACCCGGTTCCAGACGAGCGGTATGTCCTTCTCGTAGCTCTCGCGCACCGGCTCTAGCAGCGGGCTGTTTGTCCATATCTGGGAGTGACACGACATGCAGGTGTGCGAAGGCGGTATCCCGGCGAAGCCGGACTTCTCAACGCTCGAATGACAGTACCGACAGTCGATGCCGAGTTCATCGGCATGGTGAGTGTGGCTGAACGGTACAGGCTGATCGAGTGGGACTTCGACCTTAGTGTTGTACGGAGAACGAGTGATGCTGGAGAGACCAACAACGAGTGCGCCGGGAACAATAAGCGCGCAGGACAAGCTAACGCGTGCAAGAGTGTTCATGCTCGGCTTAAAAAGCTGCGACATCCAGTCGGTCTCCCTGGTCCACTTGGGCTCTGCCGGTTCACCTTCCGGCCCTCCCCAACGGTCTCTCGGTGGTCCGTACCGAGTACTCTGTGGACTTTTTCACTATCCTAATTTGCGCTAAGGCACGTGTTTGCCAATGGTCGGTAAAGCAACGTCTGGTAGTGCGGACGGATCAAGCGGTATGCCGAGACTCAGGCTGGGGTTGCTGTGGCTGATCTACCGCTTATTATGGCACTTTCACTTGCATTCTTGTCAATCGTGAACGTCGAGCTGGACGCGGCTGCCGAAACAACCGGTCTTGGCACGGCATCGCGCAGGTGCAGCGATCTGTCTATGGCCAGGGCCAAGAAGATGAGCGCCAGATAGACCATCGAGTACTTGAAGAGTGACTTCGCCTGCGGCCTCTCAGGAGCGCGGTAGAGTTGGGCGCTCCGCGCCAGCAGCATCACATTCAGGAGCGCCGCCACGGCGAGGTACATGCCGCTCACTCCAGGCTGAGTAATGGGCATGATCGAGATGATGGCAGTCAGCACTGCGTAGAGTGCAATCTGCGCCACGGTGACACGATCTCCATGCACAACGGGCAGCATGGGAACGCCCGCGTCCTTGTAGTCATCCTTTATCAGCAGCGCAAGCGCCCAGAAGTGTACGGGCGTCCAGAGGAAAATGATAGCGAAAAGGTACCAGGCGAAGATGCTCAGTTCACCTGTCACCGCGGACCAACCAACTAGTGGCGGGAAGGCACCGGCGGCGCCGCCGATGACGATGTTCTGCCAGGTAACACGCTTCAGAAGAAGTGTATAGACGATGACATAGAACACCAGTCCAGCGAACGCCATCAGTGCGCTCAGAAGATTTGCGAAGACCGTCAGAAGCACAAATGAACCGGCAGCGAGGCAGAACGCGAACACGAGAGCCCTTGCCGGTGGGATCTTCAGGGTTACGGTTGGCCTGGAAGCGGTGCGAGCCATCTTTCTGTCTAGGTCGCGTTCCAGCACCATGTTGATCGCATTGGCTGCGCCCGCCGCCATGTAGCCGCCGACCGCCACTGCGACGAAGAGAGTTGTGCCGGGCCATCCGCCTGCGGCGATGAACATCGCCGTGAGCGTGGTGAACAGCAGCAGGCTAATCACGCGAGGCTTCGTGAGGACGAGATAGTCCTTCCATGTCACCTTCGCCGTTGCTGTGCTTTGAGCAGGCTCGGCCTCGTGATCAGTCTCAATGTGAGCAACCCCATCCGCCATTGCGGTGGCAGACATGAGCACGAGGCTAACCCAGAGCAGATCCGCGACAAGCAGATGGACAAGCTGAATGAGAATCGGCGCCTTCATGAAGATGTTCAACATCCCAACGATAATCTGGACGCCGAAGACGACGGTGACCGCGAGAGAGTATCGCTTGACCGTTGCGTTTGGCCGGAGCTTCACGGTGAGGCCGGAGATAAGGACAAGATAGAGGCCGACGGACGCTGCAATCAGCGGGTGAAGCAACCGGAGGCGCACTAGGAAGTGCGAATCTGCATTGAGTCCGTCCTGGATAGCCGAGAGCGAGTCGCGAGCAGGGAAGAGAGTGTCGCCCAAGGCAGTGATCGCGCCTGTTGCTGCGAGAGCCATCGTCAGGACGAGCCCGAATCCCAGTGCCCAGCCCAATGCCCCTTGGCTCCGCAGGTCGAATCGCCTGGTTCCGGAGGCCCACAGGGCCGTCAGCGAAAGGGCGCCAAGCAGCAGGAATGTGTTGCACAGATGCAATGAGATGGCGTAGACGCGATAGATGGAGGTGTTGCCGGCCACAAGGCCGCTCTTCACTAGCCAAGCGCCTATCAGCGCTTCGACGACTGTGAGGAACATCGTTGCTGCAGCGGCGTACCGAACGCGATGCGGCTTGGGGAATGCTCGAAACGCCCAGACAAGCAGTGCGAGCACGAGCAGCCCGTCCAGCCCGCTCATCAGCCTGTGGCTAAACTCAATGAGCGTCTTGACAGAGGGAGCAACCGGGATGATCTCGCCGCCGCACTCGGGCCAATGGCTGCCGCATCCATCGCCTGAGCCGGAGGCACGTACGAATCCGCCCCACAGGATCACCAGCACATTGTAGGCAAGGAGCGCCCAGGCAAACCTAGCGAATCGCTCGCGCGGCGTCATAACCGGCTCCAGTCAACCGCATAGGGACAGTGAGGTTGTGAACTTCTTCACAAACGTCCTTACGCAAACACAAGTTCAAGTTCGGGGTACGGCAAACGATACCCCAGGTTCCCTGGCAAGTCAAGCGGGTTCGCCGGGTATAATCCGTCGCGGCGACGACGCCGACCTCAAGCAAGAATGCACGCGCCGAGCGCATTTGGCGCTCGCAATAGGAGTTGATATGGAACGGACTTTCGTGATGGTGAAGCCGGATGGAGTTGAAAGGCGGCTGGTGGGCGAGATCATCCGCAGATTTGAGAATAGAGGTCTCCGACTCGTTGGGTTGCGCCTGCTGACCCCGAGCCGGGAGATCGCCGAAGCTCACTACGCGGTCCACCGCGAGAGGCCGTTCTTCGGCGAGCTAGTAGACTTTGTCACCAGTGGACCCGTGGTTGCAATGGCGTGGGAAGGAAACCAGGCCATCTCGCTTGTTCGCACCATGATGGGTGCGCTCAAGCCTGAACTGGCCCTGCCTGGAACCATTCGCGGAGACTACACGACGGACATTCAGACGAACCTGGTTCATGGGTCCGACGCGCCGGAGACCGCCGGGCAGGAGATCGCTCTGTGGTTTGGCGCGGACGGTCTTACCAACTAGCTATTCATCCGTGAAGAGTGCCGGCAATCTGTGGCGATCCGAGCGGCTGCAGGCCGCGCGACGTAGTGCCCATCTCGGTGAGCCACCCTCACAGCGCGACATCTTTCGGCTTGCCGCCGAGTTTCAGTCTCTGGACCGCGTGGAGGCGGATGACGAGCTGTTCCCCGTAGTCCGCAACGACGGCGAGTTTACGGGCGCCGTGGCTCCGCGGTGGCTTTGCCACCTGCTTGGTGTAACGCATGCCGCTGCGCATGTGGGGCTGATCACGTCAGTAGGCCTGGTGGTCTTGCAGCGCCGCTCGCCCACTGTGTCCGCGTGGCCGGGAGCCTGGGACATGGCTGCTGCCGGACACGTGTGTACAGAGGACGGAGTTGGTGAGCAGGCCTACCTCCGTGCCGCCGAGCGGGAGCTGGAGGAGGAGCTTGGTTTAGCATCCAGACTGTACTGCGTATATCTGATCGGCGGATGTCTCGGCAAGATTGGCTCGCCGTACTTGGTTCGAGATGCGATGGAGGTAGGCGGCCTGCCGTTGATTAACTCGGAAGTGCGTCAGGTGTTCGGTGCGACGTTGACTGCGCATGGGCTATCTTCGCTCCTGCCATCCGCTTCAGAGGTTTCGTCCATTCTGCTGGCACCGCCAATTGAGGTGATGCGGCTCATCGGCGCAGGCGATGTTGCAAGCGGTCTTGAGCATTCGGGCCCTCGTTTCTTGGAGTGGGCCGCAGCGCAGCAGTTGTGATAAATATCACAATCAAACGATGACACCAACAAGACAGATTGCACCGTAGGATATAATGAGGGTAGTCAACAGGTTCTCGGAGGTGTCATCGTGACATACAGCCGTTCCGTCAAGCGTCTTCTTTCAGCAGGACTTGGTCTGGCTGGACTGACCGCGACGCTTTCCGCATTCTCCCTTCTGGAACTAGGCCGGCGGCCACGGTCGGCAGTGGGGCATCCTGCTGCGCCCGTCACCTATGCCAAGGACGTGGCCCCCATCCTTCAGCGAAACTGCCTTGTCTGCCATCGCAAGGGAGAAGTGGCCCCATTTGGCCTGGAGACCTTCGAGCAAGCGAAGTCGTACGCAAAGGTGATTAAGCAGGCAACTGCTGCCAGGCAAATGCCGCCATGGAAGGCCGAGAGTCACGGCGAATTTCTAGATGAGCGGCGGCTGACCGATGCGGAGATTTCCACCGTTGCAAAGTGGGTTGATGCAGGCACGCCGCTGGGAGACAAGCGCCTCATTCCTGTGCCGCCGGCGTTTCCAGTAGGATGGAAGATAGGCAAGCCCGACGCAGTCTTCGCGATGCCGCAATCCTACACAGTTGGTCCGGAAGGCCGGGACGTCTACCGCTGCTTCGTGGCGCCCACAAGCTATACCGAGGACAAGTGGATCTCGGCGCTTGAGGTCGCGCCCGGCAACGCGAAGGTGGTGCATCACGTTATTGCCTATCTCGACACATCGGGAATGGCCCGCAAACTCGACGCCCGCGACGCCGATCCAGGCTATTCAACTCATGGTTCAGGGCCCGGTTTCATCCCGTCAGCATTCATTGGCGGCTGGGCGCCCGGAAATCAGCCTACAGTTCTCGCGGACGGGCACGGAATATTCGTGCCGAAGGGTGCTGACGTTGTGCTCGAGGTCCACTACCACAAGAATGGCAAGACTGAGACCGACCTCACCAGGATGGGCGTAAAGTTCGCAAGCAAGCCGATTGAGAAGAGAGTTCGCATCCTTGCGGTCATCAATCCGATGCTTCGTATTCCACCCGGCAAAGCGGACTACGAGGTCACGGCCGCCGCGCCGATTCATCAGGACATCACGCTGCTTGGGCTTACACCTCACATGCACCTACTGGGTCGCACTATGACTGTTACTGCATCACTCACGAACAATGAGACCAAGCAGTTGGTGCATGTTCCGGACTGGGACTTCAAGTGGCAGACGACCTATGCCTTTCGCAATCCCGTGAAGGTGCCGTCCGGCTCCAGCATTCGACTTAAGGCTGTGTATGACAACTCGACCGGCAATCCGCGCAATCCTAGCAGCCCTCCCAAGCTGGTTACGTGGGGCGAGGAGACGACCGACGAGATGTGCATCGCGTTTGTTGGCTACACTGTGGACTCCGAGAAGCTGACAAAGGGCATAAAGGGTGGGCGTGCAAGCCTGTTCGAGCTGGGTGGGTTTCGATAGGGGCGCCCGGAGGTCCCTGGCATGGAGAGCGCAATGACTACATTTAGACACATTCTCGCTGTCGGTCTGCCCCTTGTTGCCTCAATCGGGCTGTCTCTTCACGTTGCCGCGGATGGGCCGAGAGGACGTGCCGTGTCGCCTGCGAAGGCGCCGGTCATAACCTACGCGAGCCACGTCGCGCCCATCTTGCAGCGCAACTGCCTGTCGTGTCATCGCAAGGGCGAGGTGGCGCCATTCGGCCTGGAGACCTACGAGCAGGCCAAGAAGTTCGCGACGCAGATAACCGCCACCACGACCTCACGGCGCATGCCCCCGTGGAAGGCCGATAGTCATGGTGAGTTCCTAGACGAACGCCGCTTGAGCGCAGCCGAGATTCAAACGCTCGCCGCGTGGGCCAAGTCCGGTGCGCCTCTGGGGAACCGCAAGAAGATCCCTGCTCCGCCCACGTTCAGAGCCGGCTGGCGGCTCGGCGACCCGGACACTGTGGTCTCCATGCCGGAGACCTACACCATCGGTCCGGAAGGGCGTGACATCTATCGGTGCTTCGTGCTGCCCACGAACTATCCGGAGGATCGATGGGTCTCCGCAATCGAGGTCCATCCTGGTAATACCCGCATCGTCCACCACGTCATTGCCTACCTCGACACGAGCGGAACCGCCCGGAAGCTGGATGCGGATGACGAAGGCGCGGGCTACACCTCCTCGGGCGGATTCCCCGGCTTTGTGCCTGTGGGAGCGCTGGGCGGGTGGGCTCCTGGGAACGAGCCCCGCCACCTACCTGCAGGCATTGGGACCTTGCTTCCGAAGGGCGCGGACCTGGTCATCGAGGTTCACTACCATCGCAACGGCAAGCAGGAATCCGACCTCACAAGTGTCGGCATCTACTTCAGCAAGGCGCCTGTCAACAAGCGCTTGCGCGGCCTAGCGGTTCAGCAGCCGTTCCTCACCATTCCGGCAGGCGCCGAGAACCACAAGGTGACGGCTACTATGGTGGTTCCAACCGATGTAACCGCCTACAAACTGATGCCGCACATGCACGTTCTGGGCCAGAAGATGGTGATAACCGCTAAGCCGCCTGGGGGTAAGGAGTTCCAGCTTATCGCCGTGCCGAAGTGGGACTTCAACTGGCAGCTCAGCTACATCTTCAAGGAGCCCGTGAAGCTGCCGAAGGGGACGGTCGTTTCGCTTGAGGCGTACTTCGACAATTCGAGTAAGAATCCGTTCAACCCAAACAATCCGCCAAAGCTGGTTCGCTGGGGTCCTCAGACCACCGATGAGATGTGCGTCACCTTTATCGGGGCGACCATCGACGAGGAGGAACTGACGAAGGGCATTCCTGCAAAGCGCTATCTCTTCACGGGGATTGATGGGTTGTAGGCCGCAACCGGTCTCACTCCAGAGTTCGGCCAACGCGATTCCATTTGCACGGGGCACACTCCCGCTCATCCTGAGCCTGCCACAGCCGTATCGTGGCAGTGTCCAAGGACCG
>VFKD01000023.1 GCA_009885735.1 bacterium | reverse complement strand
CTTGGGAATGGATTCCAGGAAGTGATCTACCAGCGCGCGATGGCGATTGAAATGGCCGCTCAGGGCCTGGGGTTTGTCCGTGAGCATGAGATGGCGGTCTCCTACAAGGGTGTCGAAATCGGAACTCGGCGAGTCGACTTCTTCGTGGGCGACGCGGTGATGGTCGAGCTTAAGGCCCTCGTCGCCCTTGAAGACGTACACCTCGCGCAGGCGAAAAACTACCTTGAAGCATCCAGGCGCGATGTCGGTCTTCTGATAAACTTCGGTGCGCGAAGTTTGGAGTTCAAGCGGGTTTTTCGCACGAAGGGAACCTACCTCAGGTCGGGTTAGCGCCCAATCCTGCTAATCTTCTAATCCTGACAATCCTGGTTCAAGACTTTCTCGGAGACGGCTGATCGCGGGCAGAGGAGGATACGAACATGCTCGAAGCCAAACAATGCGCGATGCACAAAGTCAGCACCCTCCTGTTGCCCCTGCTGCTCCTTTTCGCGTCACACGCTTCAGCAGACCGCGCCGTCTCGCCGCTTGCCGATGCCGCAGAGAAGCAAGACCACAGGCGCATTCAGTGCCTGCTGAAGAAAGTCGCGGATGTGAACGCGGCTCAAGTGGACGGGATGACCGCACTGCATTGGACTGCCCACTACGACGACCTGGCGACCGCAAGGTGGCTGGTGGCGGCACATGCCACTGCGAATGCCGCCAACCGCTATGGGGTGAAGCCGCTCTCACTGGCCTGCAGGACCGGCAATGCGGACGTGGTGAGGCTGCTGCAGCAGGCAGGCGCGAACCCAAACACCAAGCTGCCAGGCGGCGAAACCGCTCTCATGACGGCTGCGCGCACTGGGCGCGCCGGACCGGTCAAGGCGCTGCTCGCGAAGCTGCACCTGACCCTGCTGGACAAGTGCGGCGACTGTGACTATCAGCAAGAATGGCGTGGCGCTGGCGGCTCCTATCAGTTCAATGTCCCAGGAGTTGTCGACCGCCGATTGTGTTACAATGTATCGGGGGAAGATCTGATGACGAGCTACAAGATCAAAGTACCGGCGAATCCGGCCAGCGCCGAGGGGTTGGTGGCTATCATGAAGCGTGGCCGCGTGATCTGCCTGCCGAAGGAGACATATATCGTGCCCGGACCTGCGCTGGGACTGCTGGATCAGATGGGTGTTTCATACGAAGTCATCAGCGAGGAAGGGCTCGATGGAGTCGTTCAAGCGCTTCGAAATCCTTCTTCCGCTTCAGCATAACGACGGCTCCCCCGTAGATGCGACACTCGTCAACCAGACGTGGAAGGAGCTCGTCGCGCGATTTCAGGCCGTCACAGTCGAGCCTTCGCCACTTCGCGGTGTTTGGAATCACGAGGGCCGCGAATTCGAGGATACTCTAATCCGCATCGTGGTAGTTACGGAAGACTCTCCAGAAGTCAGGGCTTTCTTCGCCTCCTTCAAGGACACTCTCAAGGTACGATTCGAGCAGCTCGACATTTGGATTACAGCCCACCCAATAGAGATTCTCTAATCGCATGCTCACACTCAAACACTACACCACCTATAGGGCCATTTCGTTCCTTCTGACGCTGCTCCTGTTCGCCTCCCGTGCATCGGCGGACCGCGCCGCTTCGCCCCTGGCCGATGCCGTGGAGAAGCAAGATCACAAGCGAGTTCTGTCCCTGCTGCAGCAAGGCGCGAATGTCAATGCGGCTCAGGTCGACGGCATGACCGCGCTGCACTGGGCCGCCCACCACGACGATCTGGCGATCGCGCGGAGGCTGGTTGCTGCGCATGCCAATGTGAACACCGCCAATCGCTACGGCGTGAAGCCCCTCTCGTTGGCCTGTACGACCGGCAATACAGATCTGGTGGAGCTGCTGCTGCGGGCAGGGGCGAACCCTAACACCACGCTGCCAGGCGGCGAAACGGCGCTCATGACTGCTGCGCGCACGGGTCGGGCGGGAGCGGTTAGGGCACTGCTGGCGCGCAAAGCGAGCGTGAACGCGAAGGAGAGCAGCGGGCAAACCGCGATTATTTGGGCGGCTGCGGAGGGACATTCCGAGGTTGTGCAGCTCCTGATCAAAGCCGGAGCGGACTTCCGCACGCCCTTGCCTTCGGGCTTTACTCCACTCT
>VFKD01000068.1 GCA_009885735.1 bacterium | reverse complement strand
GTTGGCGTCGTCCAACTACGTATGCGAGGCCGGAGCCTTAATTCCCTTCGACCGCATACCTTCACCGGTACAACTCGTCGGTCTGAGGCAGAGCCTCGCTAGTCATGAGTTCTCCCTCAAGGTGCCTTCATTCCTGCGAAAGCAGTGATCTACGAGGGAGGGACTGGGTTCCCGCTAACGACATGCGGGAATGACGGCATGACGGACTGTGACGGTTTCGCGACCAACGTGAATAATGTAGGCTAAAGCGCGGGGCTATTGAAAAGAACCCTGCTTCGCAGGCTGAGATGGGAGGCCGATTCAGCCGCGTTCTTTTGAGTAACGCCGGCGTTCACGCTGGGGCCGGAGGCTTCGGCAAAGTTCCTGGGTGATGAAATAGTCGTCACATTCATAAGTTAAGTCAAGGTAGCGCTAGATTACCGTTCTAGCGCCTCAATGGTTAACCAAAGCAATTGAGCAAAGCACTTCTGCACCAGTTTCCTGCCGTCGCCGCACTGCTCGCTCATCCTGTCGCTCCGGGGACGGCAGCAGAGAGGAACAATGCCGTTCGGAAACTCGTTACTCACGCAAGATCCGCGGAGCAGTGGACTGTATTTGAGGCTTCCTTCACATCCGCCCAAAAGTACGAAAGTCCGTTCCTGAAGGTGCAGGAACCGGTCGACATTCGCAGAAAGCTAATCTGCTAGCGTCGCTCGTCCAGGAACTGAAGGAAGTCCAACAAGAGTGTATAGTGTACAGGAACTGGCTCGGAAAGCGCTTGCAGATTACGACACCGTATCGTCGGACAGGCTCCTCTCCGAGCCTCGCAATCTAACTACCTCCGAGGCATACGCCCTTCAAGCGGAGATTGCCCGGTTGCGCGAACGGCGCGGCGAGAAAGTCATCGGCTACAAAGTCGGCTGCACGAGTGCTGCAGTCCAGCGCCAGCTTGGGATTAGCGACCCGATCTTCGCTCGCATCTTCGATACGGGCTGCCATCCGTGCGGCATGGCGGTCTCATACCAACGATATGCCAATCTTGCGGTGGAGGGAGAGTTGGCCGTTCGCCTTGGCCGCGATGTGCCAGGTTCGTCAAGTGGGCCTGAGGAGTGTCGAGCTGCGATAGCCTCGGCCTTTCCGGTGATAGAGCTGCATAACTACACTCTGCAGAGTCCTCAGCCCTCTCACCAGGAGCTAGTTGCCTGCGGCGGGATGCACGCAGGCTTTGTGCTTGCAGAGGAAGAGGCACATGTCGGACTTCCCGACCTGGACGGACTTGGCCTATGGATCGACGACCAGCAGGTAGGCAATGCGGCGGGAGCCGACGTCACAGAGTTGGCAATCCGGTCCGTGCGCTGGTTGGCCAAGCGACTGTTTTCCGAGGGCCTGAGCCTTGGCAAAGGCGCGGTCGTTCTGACCGGTTCGCTGTTGAGCCTCTACCCCGTCGCTCCAGGGAGCAGGATCGAGGCGACCATGGCGCCGGCCGGCCACAGTTCGGCTGTTATTGTGCAAGACTGACGCAAGATATCCTCTCACGATAGGAGACCCACCCATGGCTGAACCGACATTTAGCGAGTACTTCGCCGCCGCTCGAGACTTCCCAGGGCTGACCGACCGGGAAAAGAGGTTCATCGGACTTGCAGTGACAATGAGCCGCGGCTGCGAGCGTTGAAGCTACGGGCGCATCCAGCAGTTGCTGGAGTCCGGAGTCTCGAAGGAGGACGTGGACGCGGTGATTAACCTCATCGCCGCCGTGAATGCGGGCGTTGTGCAGGCCATCGCGCGGCGTGGTTACGAGAAGTGCGAGGGGGCTTGTCCAACGTAGTGGGCAAGTCGCTCTCTGCTGTCGGGACCGAGCGACTGCGGTTCAACGCGGCGCGAGGCGCGGATAAGGCCGAAGCGCAGCACGACTTCCTCGCGCCTGCCGCGCCCGTAACGAATGGTGGACATGTCATCGGCGCCTCCCTCCAGCAATGCACAGGGCGCTGTTGGCGTGTGAGCGTCTCTTCGCAACACGGCCATTGTATAGAGTCTGATATCTCAACAATCGCCTACGCCTAGCACTCGAGCCGCAAGGTCGTAAGTACCTTGACTTAATTGGGTGAACGCTTGGCTAGTTTGCAGCTTTCGCTGGAGCACATGGAGGCTTACCCTCTGCCTATACCGCAGAGCCTCCGCGCGCTTCGCAATCTCTACGTAGTGAAGTGGGCGTCCTGCATCAAGCAGCACCGCAATTGCAACCTGCTCGCACGGAACATAGAACAAATCGTCGTCAACTCCGTTGAACGTTGGCCGATACCGTGTACTTGGATTGCCAATCATATCCGCGTTGTTGCGCTCTATTCCCGCATAATTGCATAGCACTGGAAACCTGTGTATGAGTGGATACGGTTCTCGACCGCTGATATGCACTATGCGAAGGACCAGGAGTAGATGGGCGAAGTCCGCCTCGTGTACGTCTTCCCAACCTGAGGCAATTAGGCTCTCTTCAATCTCACTCCATGCAGATTCTATGGCAGAGACGAACGGTATGGCTTCGTTTACTATATCTTCCTCGACTTTATCGAGGTAGTCGGCAAGGATTGCAAACATCCTGCCAATACTCAGAACCTTATAATGGGCAATATGCCGAACTCTAGCAATTGAGGGTCCTCCGGGCAGCCGTCTCGCAATCGCAGAATGTGTAAGCCGCTCACTCGCCCCATATCGGAGGTCGAGAACCGTCCAGTCGAGGTCGCGTGTTACTCCAAATGCGCTTGCGAATTCGGTAAAGTTCCATGTGAGTGGGTACCGGCGCTGCCTAAGCACCTCGGCTACATCCGGCAGGCGATGCATGAATTCGCGGCTCGCAAGAAGGGTATTCAGATGCTCCAGACGTGGTAATTCCGGCTGTCCAATGTTCGACTTCGTGAGATACGTCATCATCAGCCATTCGTTCCGATGTTGGCAGCAGCCACTGCCGCTCGGTCTCTCTCGAGTATCTCGGCAATTGCATCTCCTCGCGCTTCCACGCGGACAAGGCCCTCGCTCGACCTTGGAAGTTCAATGAGGTAATCCGGAACAGCATGCCTCTGCCGCTGCCACTTCGGCAGACAGACCCTCAGTCCATACCAGCCGTTCATGGCCTTGAAAAAGCGCGGGCTATCCGCAAGACACTGAACAAGGAACCCCACCGTCATTGGACGCAGGCGGATCACTCCCCTATGCAGTTTGGCGAGCGAGAGCACCCCGCCAGCGGCGCATAGTACATCGAAGATGATGTCTGAGTATGCGTCCTCGGGCAGTTTGCCCTGTGCGGAAAGAGTGTATATACCCCTCCCCACTCGCTTAAAGTCCTCATCTTGTTCCAGCTTCTTCTGCAGTTGCTTTACTATCACAGGGAGCCTCATGTTCGCGGCAATCGCTCTATCGACGATCTCCTGGTAGTGCAACGGTTTACCCGCCTCCTTTAGGACTTGGATCGCCATCGCCCTATACGTCATTCCCACATACTCAGTCTGCACGGGACTGGCGAGAGCGCTCGCTCTTAGGTTCCGCCCCTCGGCGATGCGAACTAAGACTGGGTACCGCCGCCGCACCGAACGAGACTCGGTGCAACCCTGTCGCAGCACCGTGATCACCGTCAGCAAGCGACTGCAGGACGACGCCGACACTTCTTCCCAGCCTGTTGCAATCAACTCGTCCATCAACACCTGCAGGTCAACAACCTGGGCTAGGTCCCTGGACTCGGAGAGCAGAGCCAACTGCATCTCGAGCCTATCTAGCCAGCCTGAGAGCGCCTCTAGGTTGTAGATTATCCTGAGCCTGCACCGTGCTGCTATGCCGGCCGACGTACCGCCAGCGCCACCCCGTCCTAGCCGGTCGCTCGCAAGTGAGGCGTCCACTCCGAAATGGCGCTCCAAGTGCGCCCATTGATGTTCAGTGGCAACCCCAAATGCGTTCACGAGGCTAACCAGGTTGCAGGCGGGCGCGTGCCTTGGTTGGATCGCATTCCAATTCAGAGACTGCAGAGTGGGCACGAACATATCGTCCGCAAGGAGAAGCTCCAAAACCGACAGATTCGCGGCGCCCGATGCGGGCTCCGAACCGCACTCGCGTTCATGCGTCGACATTGTCGGCGCCCCAAGCAGCACATCGCCGGCTCTATTTGGCACCATCGCCATCATGACCTCGATCTTTATCCACGGCGAGTTGGTCTTTCCGGAGCTCGGCTGCACTCCAAGACCCGTCCGCAATAGCTCGTGCGAGTCGCCCCCTGGACATGGCAGTCTCCTGCAAGTAGTCTGGAACGTCAAACCTACGCGGTACACGAACTGGCAGGCGCGCGCGGATGCCGTAGCAGCCGTTTTCGGATCGGTAGAATCTAGGATTGCTCGCCAGGATAGTCATAAGGCGCGTACGAGTAATCGCGCAGTCACTTACTAGTGCCAGAATTTCTGATACACTGAGCGGATAATCAGCCTGGAGAAGAACGCTAAACACATCATCAGGCTCGTACCTCACATTGGGCGGCGTGTGGTCGACCAAATCATAGATGCCCTGACCCGTACGGACGAAACGAGGACTTGCGTAAACTGCATTTAGTAGTGACAGAGCTTTACAGTCCGAGGATAGCTTTCCATCATTAGCGCGCTTGGCAATGTCGCGATAATGAAGCGGACGCTCCACTTGCCGCAGTACGGTTGCGGCGATCTCTACATACGTCAGTTTCCGTGTCGGCGTGCAGCGCTGCCCGCCAGCCCGCTCTGAAGAACCAACGCCTTCGTGGCAGGCGATGCGGCACAACGCAGGATATCTGCGCATCAAATGCGGCGGATCAGCGCCTCCCACCAATAGGGCTCTCACAATGGTGAGCAGGCGCCCTGCGCAACTGGTGGTGGCGTCCTCCCACCCCATATCTGTAAGTCCTACTGCTAAGTCAGAATCCCCTATCGGATCGCTGCGTGTCCACGCGGCCAGAATACTGGCTGCATGGCTCTCCACCAGGTCCAGATAGAGGTCAACACTAAGAAGACTCGACCGCACCCTGTCAAGGAGGCGCGCTTCGATCTGACGAACGCGCTCGCGAGAGACACCATCTAGATGCTCAGATGCAACCTCCTCTAGTGTTGGTCTCGGGGTAGTCCCGTAACGGAGATTCAGCACCAGCCAATCGCGCGGCATGGCGATCCCGAATGTATTCACTAGCCCAGTCAAGCTCCAGTTACGGGAGCTGCAATGAAGAGCGACCGACCAATCCACACGCGAGAGGAACGGCACAAATGTGTCGTCCGCTAGAAGCTTTTCCATTAGCGCGAGATTTGAATCCATCTGTAATCCTGGAATTTGTAGGTTTGCACTTGTCATAATCTCTGAGCACTGCCCACCGGCGGTCATTCTGACCGCAATCGCGCCCGATATGTGTGAATTGAGTGCACAGGTCACTAACGCGCGCCAATTGAACTACCGTGAGCAACTACGTCAATGTGCCGAGGAGTGACACTCAACATCGTTAGGAATTGTTGCACAATCAGCCTACAGAAAATCCCCCCCAGGTTCATACATCCTCTCGCACTTCGAGCAGCGCTCGTCCCCAGCCGACCCAATCGTCTTGCACTGTGGACAGCGGTGCAGTTTCACCGGGAAATGGCCGCACTGCACGCACTTCTTTGTGTCCGAGAAGACCAGCGCGCCGCAGTGGTCGCACGCGCGCTGATTGCTGTCGAGGCGGGGATTCTCGGGCATCTGGATGCTATCCCAACAGCCGCATCATCAGGCCACTCCAGAGTTTCGGGTAGAAGAACGTGCTCTTGGCCGGCATCTTCTCGCCATGAGCGGTAACACGGCGAACCTCGTGCGGCGATGGTGGGTTTAGCAGCAGTGCGACCTGGTACTCTCCGGTGCGCACCCGATCGAGCGCCTCGCCGCGGTCTCTCGCATAGCCGACCTGACCACCTGATGCGATGGATTCCGGCGCAATTCCGAGCGCCTTGTCCAGTATCAAGGTCTGAAGAATGCTCACATCAAGCCGCATCCACGTGCTGGAATGGCCGTCAGCCAGCGAATCCAAGGACTCATCAGATCGCAACCTTGCCTTCCATGAGCCTACGCTGGTCACCACTCCGAAGATATGTTCACCCTGATCAGGATCAGCCTCGATCTCGGTCCATATGTCGGTGTCCATGACCTCCCGCAGTTCAAACCATCGCTGCAGAACCTCGGGCAGGTCGCTCACAGTGTTTTCCGGGAGCCCGCACACTAGGCGGTGGGTGGGGAGCACAACCATGCCCGGGTCCTCGAAGGAGGTGAGTACCGTCAGCAGGTAGTCGTATTCCTGAGGATTAGAAGGCGCCCCACGTGCGGCTCGGCGCTCGGCTTGATAGTTCAGCGCGGTCTCGTATCGGTGGTGACCATCGGCAATCCAAACTTGGCGACCTGCCAGGTGAGACTGGATGCATGCAATTGCGGCGGGGTCGTGCAGGCGGGTAACTTCATGCCGATCGCCTCCAACCTCCACGTGCAGGAAAGGCTCGGAAGTTGCCAGGACGTCGTCGACAGACGCTTCTGGATCCTCATACAGCGCCATAATCGGTTCGGTGTTCGCCGCTGTGGCGCGCGTCAGCAACAGGCGATCCTGCTTCGCCTTAGGACGGGTCTCCTCGTGCGGCAGGACGACCTTGGCTGAGTATGGTTCCAGCTTCAAGGCACAGAAGAACCCTCCGCGAGACAGACGAGCACCGGTGTCGGGGTTCGTGAACTCCTGCCTGTAGCCATAGAGGGCAGGTTCCTCGTCCCGGATTAGGATCCCGCTCTTAAGCCACTCCTTGAGGCAGCCGGAAGCTCGAGAGTAACTCGCCTGAGCATCCCAGTCGGTGGCCTCCGGCCTGTTTAGGATGATGCGAACAATATTCTCTGGGTGGAGAAAGTAGAGCGCATCACGATCCTCGGGGGTAAGAACGTCATAGGGCGGAGCCACGCGCTGGGCGAGAGAAGCCGAGTCGGTAGCTGCATAGTGGATGCCACGAAGCGGGGCGATCTCTGCCATTCAAGTCCTTCAGCGGCGCGTGAAAGCACCGATTCGGTGATGGCTAGATGATACCCGGTGGAAGGGCAGGAGGCAGGCGGTCCTTCGTTCCCGCTAACGGCATGCGGGAATGACGCGGCTCGATACGGTCCTTCGACTCTGCCACGGTACGACTATGGCAGGCTCAGGATGAGCGGAACTGCCGCGCTCAGGATGTGCGGAGGAAAGGCAGTGGGCAGTGGGCAGGGAGAGACATTGGTCCACTCTGTCCACGAAGTCCATAATGTCTACAATGTCTACAATGTCCACACAGTCCATCTTGTCTACACGTGGGCGGGGCAAGCCCCGAGACCTACGCTTGAATATCGAGCAGATGACCGCTCGGTGGCAGGAGAGTTGCAACCATATCCTTCTCAATGTTCAACGCCTTCTTGAGCATCAGGACTCCGGCCTCCTGCTGCCCCTCCGCCGCCTGCACTGCGGCGCCTGCCGCTGCTACGCCTGAACTTGCTGCTCCCACTGGACTCATGTCAATCTGTCTCCTGTCTCATGAAACTAGCGTGACTCTCAAAACGCAGACGCAGTAAGTTGCCTCCCTACGCGGCACGCCGAACATCGAATATTCCCTGCGCCTTCTCAACTGCGACAACCATCTCCCGCATAATCGGGTCGAGGTCAAACTCCGTAAGCCCGAGTATTCCCATCGCGTCAGGGTCTATGGGCAGCTTCGAGAGATCGATGGGTGTTCCGCTCGACTCGGCCGTACAGAGTTGGTTTGCAACATGCACCGCTGCGGCGAGTGTGGGGTCCTCAGCTCCATCGGACAGGCGATGGTGGCCGCGAATAGCGGCACAAAGGTTCGCAGGCAGGTTCCACTTGTCGCCCACTCGCCCTCCCACCTCGGCATGGTCGAAGCCGAGCACACTTCGCTCTGCTTCGTAGAACGGCATTTCGTCCAGATCCACAAGCGCCAAGATGGTGTCGAACTGACTGCCCACATAGACATTAAGGATCACCTTGCCCACGTCATGAAGCAGCCCTGCTACAAAAGCCTCCTCGGCGCGAACCTTGCCGGTGCGCTTTGCCACAATCTGGGAGGTGATGCCGCATGAAATGGAGTGTTTCCAAAGATCTCCTGCAGACATGCTGTAGCCAGGAAGCTCCTTCTTCAGCGTATCATAGGTTGCCGCTGCAAGCGCCAAGCTGCGCAGTGACTGCATTCCCAGAAGAATGACGGCCTCGTTTACCGTGCTAATCTTGCGAGTCATGCCATAGTATGCAGAATTTGCGATTCTCAGGACGCGTGTAGTGAGCGCCACATCGACCGAGATGGACTCCGCTACAGACCGCGCGGATGCATTCGGATCGTCGGCGAGCTTAAGCACCTGCATGGCGACGTTTGGAAGCGCGGGCAGCTCTTCGACGTACTGCACCAGTTGTTCAATGGTGAGAGTTGGCATGACGTTGTCTCCTCGCGCGGTTCGACCCGGCGAATCTGCTCCTAATTATCGGCAAGACCGGGGAGCAACGAGAGGGACAGAAAGCCCAAGATTCTGCTTGATGTCCTCTTCCGAGCCGGCCTATGATTCCAGCGAACGCAGGAACCCCAGCCCATCGCGGCCAACTTGGAAGGGTGAGTTTCACAATGAACAGACGCAGGCAAGCAACCGCCTCCGCGGGCATCGAGAGCCTCCTCGCAGGCATGGAATCTGGGCCAAGGCTCCGGGAGAGCCTCGCGCTCGCCTACTGGGCGCGCGTGGCTGGCGCACAGGCCGCGAAAGCCACCGAGGCGATGAGCGTACGGGACGGCATTCTGTTTATACGCACCCGAAGCGCGGTCTGGTCGCACGAACTGAGCCTGCACAAGACGCACCTTCGCGCGGACCTGAACCGCCTCATTGGTCGGCCCGTCATTCGCGAAATCATCTTTAAGGCCGAAGGGATTGAGCACAACGACGAAGTGGCAATCGTGCCCGAGCTCACCAATGAGGAGATCGCGCAGGTTCAGTTGAGCCATGCGGAGGAAGCCAGGCTGAACGAAGACCTCGCCGCACTCGACACGGTTCGAGACGACGCACTGCGCGCCTCGCTTGCTCGTCTCACAGTGCGCGAAGCGCGCCTTCGGCACAAACACATCGAATTGGGCTGGAAAGAGTGCTCTAGGTGTACAGCGCTCCACAAGGAACCCGGCAGCACCTGCCCAGTCTGCAGCATTCGCAAGATTTAGGAGAACGACACAATCCATGGCTGAACTATTTGTAATGCCGACTCTGGGACAATCGATGGAGGAAGGAACCATTGTCCAATGGTTCAAGCGCGAGGGCGACCCGGTGAAGGCCGGCGAGCGCCTGCTCGAAGTGATGTCCGACAAGGCAAACTTCGAGGTGGAGGCGCCCGTGAGCGGCATCCTTCGCAAGATACTCGCAGGGGCAGACGAGACGGTTCCGGTCACAGTCGGCATCGCGGTGATAGGCTCGGCGGATGAGGATATCTCGGCGCTAGTTGGCGGCGGCCAGGCGGTCATCTCCGCTCCCACTGCCGCCGCGCCTGCGCCTCCTCAGGCATCGCAGTCTCCGGCGCCCACTGCTGCTGCCGCAGAAGGTAAGACGGCCATCAGCCCCCGGGCCAGAAAGCTCGCGGACGAGCGTGGCGTAGCCTACGCAAGCCTCGAAGGACTGGGAACGGGCCCCGGCGGACGGGTGCTGGAAGCAGATGTGCTGCGCTTCCTGGACAAGGCAGACAGGCCTGCGCCGCGAATGACCCCGCTGGCAGCGCGCATTGCGGACGACCTAGGAGTGAAGCCAGGCGACCTCTCGCTTGGGCTTCCGGGAAGCCGACTCACCTCGGCGGACCTGCGCGCGATGGCGCCGGCAGTGTCGTCAAGTGCACCGGCTGCCGGAGAGCCGGCGATCGCAGAGGTTATCGCTCTGCGCGGGCTCCGCAAGATAATAGCGGACAATGTGACCCGCTCGCGCCAAACTGCGCCGCACGTCACGCTTACGCTCGAGGTCGATATGTCGGCCGCAAAGGAGATGCACGCCCAGCTTGCACCCGAAGTGCTGTCCGGCTATCAGACAAAGCTGACCTTCACGGACATTCTGGTGAAGGCTTCGGCGCGCGCGCTCATCGGCCACCCGCTCTGCAATGCCGCGGTTATCGGGGACGAAGTGCGCTGCTATAGCGACAAGAATATCGGCGTGGCAGTGGCCACCGAAAACGGCCTGCTGGTGCCGGTTATACGCTCTGCGGACCGCAAGACACTGGGTGAGATCTCGCTGGAGTTGAAGGCGCTCGCAGATAGGTGCCGCACCGGCAAGCAGAACAAGGACGACCTCTCGGCAGGCACCTTCACCATCACGAACCTCGGCGCGTTTGGCATCGATGTCTTCGACCCCATCATCGTGCCGCCCCAGACCTGCATTCTGGGTGTTGGACGCATCGCGGACAAGGTCGTTGTCGTGAACGGCGCGCCGGCGGTTCGCCCCATGATGAACCTCTGCCTCTCGTTCGACCACCGCGCGCTGGACGGAGTGCCCGCGGCAAGGTTCCTCCAGCGCCTCAAGGCGCTTCTCGAGGCTCCCACGTTGCTGTTTGCCTGACAATAGTAGCTTCCTCCGTTCAACCACGCTCCGCGGGAAGGCTATGGAACTCCTCTACCATTATTGACGTATACCCTATAGGGGTACACCCTATTCTCTCCGGGAGTTCGGCATGGCGATTCAGGGCGAGCAGAAGGAAGACGTGCTGAAGCGTCTCAATCGCATCGAGGGACAGGTTCGGGGCATTCGCAGGCTCGTCGACGAGGAGACCTACTGTGTGGATGTGATGACGCAGATATCCTCTGTTCACGAGTCGCTCCGGAGCGTGGGCAAAGTCCTCATGCGCAGCCATCTCCAGCATTGCGTTACGTCCGCACTCCGCGACGGTGACGAGATGCGCGCTGAGAAGACCTACCAGGAGCTGATGGACCTGGTCTACAAGTACGCGAAGTAGCTGGGGGGCACTGAAATGAACATGGAATCCATCGCGATTTTCTCGGCCGGCGCCGGTCTCATCGTTTTCCTGGCGTGGTTCTTTCTGGGCAGCAAGAGGGCCGTTCTTGCTAAGTCTCGGGGCGCTGTCCAGGAGATTACCGTCCGGGTGGCCGGCAGCTATCAGCCGGATCGCATCCAGGTGAGCGCGAACCGACCTGTGCGCCTTCTCTTCGACCGCCAAGAGGCCGCATCGTGCTCCGAGCGAGTCCTGTTCCCGGACTTCGAGATAAATCGCGAGCTGCCGGCCTTCAAGACCACGGTCATTGAGTTCACTCCAGATCGCGCCGGCACGTTTGCCTTCTCCTGCGGAATGAACATGTATCGCGGTGCGCTGGTAGTTGCCGAGGCGCCTGCTCTGTCTCCAACACCTTCAAGTCCGGGCGCGCCCGCGCCGCTCAGGTCAGAGAGTGTGGAGCTGCGCGTGGGCGGCATGCACTGCGCCGCTTGCGTTGGCCGGGCCGAGAAGGCGCTGAAGGCCGTTCCCGGCGTGCTGGATGCCGAGGTGAACCTGCTTGCCGAGAGGGCAAGCGTGCGCATAGACCCCACCGCTGCCGAGGCGACAACGCTTGTGGGTGCGCTCGACAGGGCGGGCTTCCCCTCCGAACTGCACGAGGCAGGCTCGCTGGGCGAAGACCAATCCGGTGGCCGCGCGCATCGGTCCGAAGCCGAGGACCTGAAGCGCCGGATGTTGATCTCCGCTGCTCTTACCGCTCCGGTTGCAGTGATGGCGATGGGACCGCACTTCGGCCTCTTCCCCATGCAATGGTCGATGCACTCCCCGTGGTGGAACTGGGTTCAGCTCGTCCTCACCGCGCCGGTGGTCTTCTGGGCCGGCGGCGGCTTCTTCACGGGAGCGGCTGCGTCGCTTCGGCAGCGCTCGAGCGACATGAACACGCTCATCGCAGTCGGCACTTTCGCAGCGTTTGCCTACTCCACGGCGGTGACTCTCTTTCCGGCGGCCCTTGCAGGCGTGGGCTCGGCGCAGGGAGTCTACTTCGAGACCGCGGCGGTCATCGTAACTCTCATCCTTGCAGGCAGGCTCATGGAGGCGCGCGCCAAGCGGGGCACGGGCGAGGCGGTCGCCAAGCTGATAGGGCTGCAGCCGCGCACCGCCAGAGTTCTGCGAGACGGTGCTGAGCTGGACATCCCTATCTCGGAGGTGCAGGTTGGGGACAGCGTCGTCATTCGCCCCGGCGAGAGGATTCCTGTAGATGGGGTCGTGAAATCCGGCCATTCCTGGGTGGACGAGAGCATGCTCACAGGCGAAAGCGTGCCCGTTGAGAAGACCGAGGGCTCGCGCGTAACCGGCGCCACGATGAACGAGCGCGGCGCCTTCACCATGGTCGCGGAGCGAGTGGGCAGCAGGACCGTGCTTGCGCAGATCGTGCGGATGGTGGAGCGAGCCCAGGCAAGCAGGGCGCCCATTCAGCGGCTGGCAGACGCAATCACCGCAATCTTCGTGCCCGTTGTGCTGATGGTTGCGGTCGCGACCTTCACCGCATGGTTTGCCCTGGGTCCAGAGCCGCGGTTTCTCCACGCGCTTCTCGCATCGGTGGCTGTGCTCATCATCGCTTGTCCCTGCGCACTGGGCCTCGCTACTCCCACGGCCGTGCTGGTGGGAACAGGCCGCGGAGCACAGCTTGGAGTGCTGGTGAAGAGCGCCGAGGCGCTTCAGACGGTTCACCGGGTGACCACCGTGGTGATGGACAAAACCGGCACCATTACCGAAGGAAAACCGGTCCTCACTGACCTCGTTGCCGCAACGGATATGCCGGAAGCGAAGATGCTCCGCTATGCAGCCTCGGTGGAGAGGTCCAGCGAGCATCCCCTTGGCGCAGCCATCGTTCGCGCGGCCCAGGAGCGAGGAATCACCCTTGTAGAACCTACTGCCTTCTCCGCCCTGTCGGGCCGAGGGGCCGAAGCGACGGTGGATTCACACAAGGTGCTGGTGGGCAATCGGTCCTTCATGCAGGAGCGCAATGTGCGCGGCGTCGAGCAGCAAGAGTCCATAGCGGATCGGTTCTCATCCGAAGGCAAGACAGCCCTGTACATCGCCGTGGATGGGATTCTCGCGGGACTTGCAGCAGTTGCCGACGTACCCAGAGCCTCCTCGAAGGCCGCGATAGACCGGTTGGCAAGCGCGGGCATTGAGGTCGTGATGCTGACGGGCGACAACCGACGAACGGCAGAGGCTATCGCCCGGCAGGTGGGCGTGACGCGCGTTATTGCCGAGGTGCTGCCGGCGAGCAAGGCGGAAGAGATACGCAAGCTGCAGGCGGAAGGCCGCGTGGTGGCCATGGTGGGCGACGGCATCAACGATGCTCCCGCTCTGGCTCAGGCGGACGTTGGGATTGCCGTCGGGACAGGCGCGGACGTTGCACTCGAGTCGGCCGACGTGGTGCTAATGCGCGGGGACCTGGGAGGCGTGGCGGATGCGATTGCGCTCTCGCGCACCGTGATGCGTAATATCAAGCAGAACCTAGCGTTCGCCTTCGGCTACAACGTCATCGGCATTCCCGTGGCCGCCGGGGCGCTCTATCCGTTCACGGGATGGCTGCTCTCGCCCATGATCGCCTCCGCCGCGATGGCGATGAGCAGCGTCTCGGTGATAAGCAACGCGCTGCGGCTGAAGAGGTTCGCGCCGCAGCCGACGAAGCCGATGTGAGCTGCTCCTGAAGGAGGCGACAATGGCGAGGCAGAATCCTGGTAAGATCGGTTTCCGGATTCGCGCGTGCTTCCAGAGTAGTGATTGAGAAGCGCCCTTGGATGCGGACACTCCTCTGCCCAGCCTAAACCACTTGGCATCATCACCGTACATGGACTGATTGGACTTCGCACAGAATATGCGCACACTCGAGAAACTCACCATCAGGAACTTCAAGTCGATTCGGGAACAGACCCTTGATCTCGGACGCTTGAACGTCTTCATCGGCGCGAATGGGGCTGGCAAGTCGAACCTAATTGCTTCGTTTCGGTTCTTGAGCGAAGTCATTAGCGCGAACCTAGCTCAACATATTCGCGTACGGGGTGGAGCGGACAAACTGCTCTACTTTGGTCGTAA
Source organism: bacterium (assembly GCA_009885735.1). Taxonomy (GTDB): domain Bacteria; phylum Armatimonadota; class Chthonomonadetes; order Chthonomonadales; family CAJBBX01; genus VFKD01. Next base: position 8,158 of record VFKD01000068.1, on the reverse strand, counting down.
GAGATCTAACGAGATGGAGTTCTCTCTGGAGTTCGGAGAGGATACGAACACCAACAAGTACCAACTCGTTCTAAACAGCACTGACGACGATTCGCTGTTTGTCGCGCGCGAGAAAGTCCATTATCATGATAAGCGGCACCATGCAGACCCGTCTTGTCACACCATTGCCAGCGACACAGCAGAGTCGAAGCTTCGTTTGGACAGCCACATCTCCGCTCGGAGAGCGACTGAGGACCTGGATGGCTGCAGAGTCTATCACTTCCATGACACAAGCGACACAGCAGCGGTCAAGGGCACAAGCAAGATAGACGACAACCGTTACCTCCGCCCTCAGGCTGAAAATCTGGCGGCCTTTCTCTACTGGATGCAGAAGAAACATCCGAGTCAGTTCGACCTGGTTGAATGCACGATACGTCAAGTGGCGCCATTCTTCGAGGGTTTCCGCCTTGAGCACTCACGACTGAATGAAGAGACCATCCGCCTGGAGTGGAAGGAGGTTGGTAACGACGCATATTTCAACGCTTCATCTCTGTCCGATGGCACGCTTCGGTTCATCTGTCTGGCAACACTCCTGCTCCAGCCCGATCTTCCTGCAACCGTGTTACTGGACGAGCCGGAACTTGGGCTACATCCGGCCGCCCTAACTCTGCTTGCCGGCCTCCTGTCGTCAGCTGCCAGTCGGACTCAGGTCATCGTCGCTACTCAGTCGGTCACCCTCGTCAATCAGTTTGAGCCAGAGGACGTCTGGACCGTCGACCGGGAGGACAGCCAGAGCGTCTTTCGCCGACTATCAGCCGAGTCTACGGACGGATGGCTTGAGGACTACTCGCTCGGGGAGCTCTGGGAGAAGAATCGGCTGGGAGCTCGACCGTAGTGAAGCGCGTCCTGATGCTCGTGGAGGGCCAGACCGAGGAGGGATTTGTCAAGACTGTTCTCGCTCCAGAGTTTCTAGGCCGAGACCTCATCATCTTGCCAACGATTCTGGTCACAAAGCGCACGAAGACCGGTCTAGCGCACAAGGGTGGCGTAACGTCTTTTGCTAAGCTCGAGGGCGACGTACGGCGGCTCCTCCGCAATCCCGGCGATGCTCTAGTCACCACGTTGATAGACTACTACGGTTTGCCGCAGGACACTCCCGGCATGAGCACTCGCATTGCGCATCGAACTGCTGTGGAGCGCGTGCAACATGTCGAGACCGCCCTTCATGTACACTTCGGCGCTCCCCGGAACTTCCTGCCTTTCCTGGCGCTGCACGAGTTTGAGGCGTGGCTTCTCTCATGCACTACGACGCTACCACAAGACGTTTCTGGGCAAGGCAGAGGCAAGGACTTCGCTGCAATCTGCTCATCAGCAGATAGCCCGGAGGAGGTTAACGAGCAGCCACAGACAGCACCTTCAAAGCGCATACTTGGCCTCTATCCGGAATTCCGGAAGACACTGCACGGTCCTATTGTCGCGCAGAAGATCGGGTTGGCCCTAATGCGACGCAAATGCCCGCACCTGAATGCGTGGCTGACGAGGCTGGAGGAGTTCGCAGCCATCTAGGTCCGAGCGTGAGCGAGTGACGAGCATCATCGCGTGAAAAGGCCGTTGCCCTTCTCCGCGACTCCGCGTGAAAATGCCCCACGGTCCGCAGGTTCACGCCCGCCCCACGGTGAATCTATCCCCCGCTATGTACGTCAAATCCCTCTCGCTGCGCGCGTTTCGCTGCTATCCCTCACTGCATCTCACTCCCGGACCGGGCATCAACATCCTCGTGGGCGCGAACGCAATGGGCAAAAGCTCGGTGCTGGAGGCAATCTACCTTCTAGCCACCACGCGCAGCCTGCGCGCGGGCCGCGAGGCCGAGATGATCCGCTCGGAGAGCGCTTCGGCGGAGGTCCACGCCGTCGTGGAGCGGGAGCGGCGCGGCGAGGTGGACCTGGCGCTCACACTGGCCCAGGGCGAGAAGAAGAGCGCGTTCGTAAACGCGGTTCGCCGCCCGAGAATGATGGAGCTGCTGGGCGAGATGAACGCCGTCTTCTTCGGCTCGGTGGATCTCGGCGTGGTCTCCGGAGAGCCCGCCCTGCGCCGCCGGTACCTGAACCTCGAAATCTCGCAGATTAGCCCCAAATACTGCTTCGACCTGGCGGGATACAAGCGAGTGCTGGAGCAGCGAAACCGCTTGCTGCGCGACATGCGTGAGCACTACGTGGCCGAGAGCGGACTCGACGCCTGGAACGAGCAGATGGTGCGCTTCGGCGCGCCCATCGTGGAGAGACGGCGATTCTTCACGGACCGCCTTGCTCCAATGGCTGCCCAGATTCACTCGGAGCTGACCGACGATACGGAATCCCTTGAGTTGCGATACGTTCCAAACATCGAAACCGACTTCGGAGACACGCCCGAGGAGATTGCGCGGAAGTTCTCCCAGGAGCTGGAATTGCGAGCGGTGGAGGAGCTGCGCCGCGGCACCAGCGCGGTCGGGCCCCAGCGAGACGACCTGCAGTTCTTGGTGAATGGGACCGACGCGCGCCCCTTCGGGTCACAGGGCCAGCAGCGCACGGTCTCTCTCAGCCTCAAGCTTGCGGAGGCTCGGCTCATCGAGGAAGAGGTGGGAGAGCCGCCCATCGTCCTGCTGGACGACGTGATGTCCGATCTCGACGATAGGCGCCGCGCTCACCTGCTCGAGTGGGTCCGCCGCCGCTGCCAGACCTTCATCACCTGCACCAGCACGCGATCGGTTCCGAAGGAAGTGCTGGACGACGCATGCATCTGGACCGTTGAGAACGGAGAGGTGCGGCCCGCCTGACGCATGGAGGCCCGCAAGCACCACGACGATGAGCAAGTTCACTCAGCATTAGGACCAGGGCTGCGTAGCCCCGGTCCACACCGTCCACCAGGTCCACTTGACGCCGCTACTTTGTGTACTCAATCAGCTGAATCGTCCCTACGATCTTAGTGCCATCCGGAAGCGTGGTGTCGATGTTCGCACCCACGATGCCCACGTCCGGCACGAAGGCGCCGCTCGTTATCTTGAACTTCGAGAACTCCTCTTCCAGAGTGATGCTCTTGGCCAGGTACTTGCCTTTCGGCACGGTCACCTCGGAACGCACGCTGCCGAGAGCCACTGAATAGGAGGTAAGCATCCCCGTTAAGGTATACGGATTCGCATACGAGGCGGACTGGCCGTTCAGGGCAGGGTCCGGGAGATAGAGGTATTTGAAGCCGAGACCCGCGGACGAAGGAACAAACTTGTCGTTAGTATCTGTAATGGTATCTGTCGCCGAGTTGTTGAACCCGTGCATAAAGATGCCGCTGTCTCCCTGCGTGTAGTAGATCCTCTGAACTCCCGGCACCGTCCTGCTATCAAGCAGAGTCAGGTCGTAAACGCGCTCCGCAATATCCACCGTGGTGCCGTTGGCATCGTCCTTGTGGCCGGCGACACCCTCGAAAGTGATCGTGCTGCCGGCCTGCACTCCTTGGGTGCCGCCACCCTTCGACGCAGGCAAGGTCACGTTGCCGGTGAACTTGTAGACCCATCGCGTGGTGGGAGAGAGCGCAAACAGCCTGTCGGTAATCGCCTTTCCACCGCCGCAGCCTGGGATAGCCGCGAGCAGAACGAGAAGGCACGCACATCGCTTCATCAAGTTACTTCCTCCATGGATAGCACGCCGGCGGGCCTATTTGGAGCCATACCCTTCGGGAGTAACCCGAATCGTGGCTGCCGCCGATGCGCTCCCTATAATAGCCCTAATCAAGCCCGTACCGGGCTTCACAGCATGAAAGAATCCGTCGGAGTCCAAGGTTCCAACATCGCCCTCCAGCAGAATTGCAGGGCGAAATGGAGCGGGCAAGCCCGCCGCATCGTATCCGATTGCGCTGAACCGCAGCGTCTCGCCAACAGCAATTGATGCTCCTGGCGGGTTCACCGTCACATTACCTGCCACAAACCCTTCGTGTGCCTTGGGCGGAACCGCAGCCACCAACTTGGCGGACTTGGCCTCGCCAAGCTCGAAGCGCCATGCCCAAGTCGCGCTCAAACCCGTACCATCTGGAGGTTTGACTGAGCAGGCAAATGGACCCGGCTTGACGCCGCCAAAGTCGAATGCGCCGTCTGGACTGGTGGATCGCTCCGACCGATAGGCGCCTTGAGCCAACACCACCAGCGCGCCGGCCACGGGGCTGTTGACATTATCGGCGCGCACCACTCGTCCCAACACCCGCGCCGAGCCAATAGGCACGCTGCCGCCGGTGATAGAGAGTGGACCGCCGCACCCTCCCAAGCTCAGAACTGCCAGGCAGGTCGCTGCAGTCCTCACCTTCGCCGCTCTACTCACGTGCCTTGCCCTCCTGCCACTCGGCTTCAAGCGGAGGCCAGCCGGCGCTCTCAATGACCTCGTCCGCCAGGTCCGGATTGCCCTTGCTGCGCAGCAGGCTTGCCATGCCTATGTAGGTCAATCGAGCATCCGTATCTTCGAGCAGCGCATCCACCATTCCTCTCGATCTCGCTTCAATTCTCAGTCCGTCCAGCCATTGGTAGGCAAGTTCCATTCCTTCGTAGACTGGGCGCTCGGCAGCTTGGTTCCCTCGTGCGGCCTGCCACATCCGAAGAGCCGCTCGTGCGGCCTGGGCATGAGCGCCGATGGCGGCTGCCTGCTTGCGCGCAGCACGCGCCTCTCGTCCCGCCTCGGCGGAGCGTCCCCGCGACAGATCGATTTCAGCACGCAGCAGTCGGCCGCAAGCCGCAAGGTGCCGAGCGCCAAGCTTCTCTGCCGACCGAAGGGCCGGCTTCAGATTTGCCTCGGCGCCGACGATGTCTCCCGAACTCAGGCAAGCTCGCCCCAAACGGAGTCTGGCCTCGCACTCATAGAGGGTAATTCCCACCGCGCCTGCCGTGGCGACCGCCTGACCGCCGTGATATCGGGCCTCTGCCCCACGCTCCGCTCCGCGGTAGGCATCCGTCAGCGCCATCTGCGCGAACAGCTCTACCCGTCGTTCTCCCTGTCCCAGGGCCCACGTGAGCGCCTCCTTCGCCTCGTGAATAGCCGAGTCCCACTCGCTCAGGGCAGCATATGCATCCGCCCTCAGCGCCCGTGCCATGGCCGCACGGCTTGAATCTCCCAAGAATCCGGCCAGCTCGTGCACGCCGTTCAAGGTCTGCAGCGCCTCTACAAGCCGTCCCTGCCACAGGTAGAGCAGCGCGAGATTCAGACGTGCCTCCAGATGCTGATCGGAGAGTCCGAGCGATTCCGCCTCGTGCAGGCACCCGCGAACAAGAGGCTCGGCCAACGCAAGATCTCCGCAAGCCAGGAACAGATTCACACGGTTTGCCTTCACATACAGGGCAGCCCGCCGTCCCGAATTCTCGTCCAAAGCGCTCGCCGCCAAATCCGCAGCCCGGTCGCACCACTCCGCCGCTAGTCGATAGTCCCCTGTCTGCTCGTACACTGCCGCCAAGGAAACCGCGCCGCTCCACTGGGATTCCCAGCGACTCCCTGCCGCAACCAGCTCGAACTCCGCGAGCGCCTCCTGTCCTCGGCCAATAGCAAGCAGCGCATTCCCGCGTGCCTGACGGCTCTCAAGCTCGTATCGATTGTCACCGAAAGTCTGGAAGAGACGAACCGCTTGGTCGAGCGCAGCCACCGCACGACCAAACTCACCCAGGTGAATTGCGGCCTTCCCGAGGCGAAGCTGAGCGGCTGCCTCGGCCGCAGCCTCCCGAAGCTCATGCGCGAGAGCGATCAGCCGTTCGTTGGTGGCCGCCGCTGCAGACCAATCCGCGGGACCCTGCTGCGCCAAGGCCAAAGATTCGAGCTCGATGAGCCGTCCAGCCAGTTGGTCCGAGTCCACTCGCTGGGACCGTCCAGATTCGCCCTCAAGCTCGGCAGAGGCCGCCGCATAGAAGGAGGCAAGCGAGGCCCCGGTAACGGCCGCAAGCGCCTGAAGCCGATCCGATTGCGCCAGGGTCGAGCCGGAAAGGTACTGGTAAAGGAGGGCCCGCGAACAGCCAATCTTGGCTGAAGCCTCTTCCACAGAGAGCCCCGAATGTTCGATAGCCTTCTGGATGAGCCGGCCCTGCTCGCGGCGCCCTGCTCGGGTACTCAGGTCCATGGTGGTGTGAGTCAAACGCCGACGCGGCAGATTTGGGGGAATGAAAGGCGGCGATTGCTAGAGGTATTGTAGCGCGACACATTCGCCAAGTCAATGCCGGACAGAAGTTTTGTCTAGTCTAGCTGGACGGCTGCGACCGGATCTCAAATTGAATCCGGGAGCCAGGTACGAGCTTGACGGGACTCTCGAAGGTGAATACAACTCGTCCGGCCTGGTCCCGGCTGACCGTGCCCGGCACCGGGGATCGGCCTAGCGAGACGGTTACGGCGCAGGCACCCAAGCCGTGCGCCGGCAGGACCACGCTCTTCAGCGCGAGTCCGGCGCTTCCGGGCAGCCGAGGCTGATCAGTGGAGTCGGGCCGCTGGTCAGACTGAAGCGGCATCATGCGGTCAATCCGAAAGCTAACGAAGGTTCTAGCCGCAGACGGTTTGGCTTCCAACCAAGCCCAGAACCCAGGCGCGAAGGTGGGCGCACTCAGGCTCTTCCAAGCTGTGGGAATCGACGGATTGAGCACAAGCGCCTGACTGCGCCCGTCATAGTCGAAGCCAAGAAGCCCTCCTAGCACGAGCCAAGACGAGGCTGCCTCCAGAGTAGCCCGCGATGCGCCGAGGCCGCCGGGCACCCTGCCCTCTGCACTTCCGGCTGCCCACGGCTCCTTCGCGCTCTCCTCAAGGCTGTACCTCGCATCGGAGACGAGGCGAAGAGCAGCGTCGGCACGGCCCTCGCGAAGCGCCGCCACTGCCGATGTCATTGCTCCGAAGTAGGACGTCGGCTGCGCACCGACTGCTGCAGCTATCTTGGCGGTCGATGTTGGGTGAATGAGTCGCAGCATCCAAGCTGAACCAGCGTGGACCGCTCCCTCGGCCTCGAGGCACCGCGCGGCAAACTGGGAATCGCTCACCTCCTCGGCAAGGCGCCGCCCAAGCACCATCACGATGCCGTCCCCGGACTTCGCGGCGGCAGGGTCCTCCAAGATGGCCTCAATGGAGCGCTTCACTGCTGGGTAGTGCATGTCCAGCAGCGCCTGACTGCCGGATAGGCGAGCATGTGCAAGCAGGTGGTATGCGAATGACGCCGTCCGCGTTGCAAGCTGCGGAGGGAGGAAACCCTCCACAGCGACCGGCGGCGATGTAAACCCGCCGGTAAGCGACCCGTAGCTCTCTGTGAGGCCCGTACGAGCCGCCGCCGAAGCATATCCTCGAAGTTCGCTCGCCGCCATCTCTGGAAAGAATGCGCCGAGGAGCACATTGGAGCCGGCACTTGTGGAGAGACCACCGAGAAATCCAGCCCGATCCTCCACATTTGCGACCATTCCGAATAGAGATGGCCCAGGATTAACCACTCCGGCGCTGGAATCTCGCGTCAGCACGGTGTGAGTCGAGAGCAGCGACGCATCGTTGATGAGCGCTCGCGAGATCCAGCCTGGAAGCGATGAATGCGTTAGTCGCGACTGCCACTCCTCCGTGAGCGTGGAGAGGTTCAGCCTGTTCTCGAGCGCATAGCGCGCGACTGCGGTTGAATCCGGGAAGCTCTTCTCGTAGTAGTGACCGTACTCTTCGCCTGCCAGTGTATAGAACCGAGGCGTGTACCACGCGACCGCGAACGCGAATTCCCGAGTCTCGCCGTCCTTCAGGGTCGCCTTCAGCGCCACCACCCCGGCAGGGTGAACGCTTCCCTCGCGTCCGGCGCCCACGTCTCCAACGACCGTGCCGCTCTGCTCGAACTTCTGCCACCAGCCGGGCCGCGCATCCAGCGTGTTCCAGCCGGCAGTGGTGATCTCCACGTCCGGCGCTCCAGGCTGTGCGAGAAGGGCATAATTGCCACGCGCGTTGTACGGCAACCGATTTTCAGGCGCAACCGCAGGCAGCGGTGGACCCGAGAACGCCATGCCGAAGAGACCGCCATCGGCGGGAATAGACGCCACCTCGGTGTCGAGCCTGTCCGAAAACCCCGCTCCTGGACCTCCTCCCACGCCCAGAAAGTTCTCCCACGAGAAGGCGATGGACGCTGTTACGGGCGCGCGGGAGACGTTCTTGAGCGTGAAGGTGAAGAGCACCACGGGCAG